>JBJFCA010000141.1:0-14048 GCA_051888725.1 Lachnospiraceae bacterium | reverse complement strand
GGGAGGACATCATATGTCAAATATATTCATAGTAGGTGCCAATCAGGGGATTGGTGAATCCTTATGAATCATTTCGGAGAGCCTGTTGAAGAGACTCTGCGGTAAGGCAAAACCAAAGATGATTCCCAGTACGATGGAACCTGCAACCTTGATTGTACTGATTCCATACTGGGTGAACCGGCTCATGTCGCCCATGATGAAATAGTAGGAAGTATAGTAAATTCCGGCACCCGGCACCAAAGGGAAAATGCCGGTCAGAAGATAAATGGTAACCGGCGTTCTGCGCACGGCGGAGAGGACTCTTGCAACCAGCGTAAGGGTAAGGGTCGCAATGAGATCGGCAATGGCGTTGGAGGCGTCATGTCCAATACAGAGCATGTAAACGATCCATCCGATGGCACCGGTCAGACCACAGAACAATAATTGCTTTTTTTCAACGGAAAACAGAACTGCAAAGGAAAGTGTGGCCAGCAAGCTGACAATAAACTGTGTGATCATCCTAACAGAGCACCTCCTGTCATAAGTCTGTAAATGGTTATGACGGCACCAACACCGACGGCAATGCAGAATGCAGTCAGAATGGCGTCAATAATGTGAATTGCGCCGGATAAATAGTCGCCGTTAAAAAAGTCGCGGATGGAAGTTGTCAGTGCGATTCCCGGTACTAAGGGCATAATGTCACCGATAACGACTTTATCCTGCAGAATAGGAAGCCCGGTGGACAGGATAAGCAGACTGAGGAAGGTGACAAGTCCGCTTCCCAGAATATTTGTAATAAATTTTGACTCTAAATGTTTGTCCGTTACAATCAAAAAGAACTGCAAAGCAAGGCCAATGAAAAACGCAGCCAAAGCATCTAAAACAGTCCCGCCGAACAGGTAAGTAAAGCAGGCACTGCCCAGTCCGCAGAAGAAAATCCTTGTCAGATTTCTGCTCGTTGGCATGGTTTTGCATTCCTCCAGACGTACCCATGCATCGCTGAGTGCGCATTCATGTGAGCAGATTTCTCTTGAAAGCTGGTTGAGTGCAGTGATTCTTCCAAGATGAGTCGATCCAAGCGGCACATGACGGACCATGCTGCAGGCGTCCTCTTTATTTTCATTTGCACTGGCAAAAATACCATTCGACAATACATATACATCACAGTCCGTAATTTCATACGCTTTCAAAATATGAAGTACCGTGTCTTCTACACGGTACACCTCTGCACCGTTTCGAAGCAGGGCGTCCCCGATCTCAACAGCCAGAGTCAGAATTTCTTTCGTTACAGCCATGAAAATCCAGTTTCCTTTCTGAAAAATGCCAGATCATTGTGAGCATATCAACAGATTACTTTGAAAAGGTAACATGTTTCAGACTAAAATGCAACTTTACATTTCCTTCCACAAGTTTGTTGTGAACTTGTGGGATTTTTGATATGATAGAATATATTGGCAGTCAGGTTTTGATGTGAAATAGCATAGAAAAGTGTAGAAGCGGGAGGGGCTTATGAGCAGGAGAAAAAAAGGAGCGATAATCATTGCTGCCGTTCTGGTGATTTTAATAGGGATTACAGCTTTCATAATCGCATGGAGACATATAAAGAGTGAAAAAACGAATGTACCGAAGACGGATGCCGGAGGGATTTCTTCAGAAGTTTTGGAAACAGAAAGTCAAGAAGCGAAATACGCAGAAACGGAAAGTCCGGAAGCGGAAATCAAAGCAACTGGGGATGATAGTGAAGAGAAGGAGACAAAAGATGAGGTATCCGGTCCTTTCGCATATGGCTCCAAAAACCATATGGTGGTAGGAACTGAGACCGGAAGCGGATATGAAGGTATCAAAGGAACCGGTAAGTATAATTACGGGGAGGCCCTTCAGAAGTCCCTGCTGTTTTATGAACTGCAGCGCTCCGGAGAGCTGCCGGAGGTAGTGCGTTGCAACTGGAGAGGGGATTCCTGTCTGCATGACGGAAGTGATGTGGGTGTTGATCTGACAGGTGGCTGGTTTGATGCAGGGGATCATGTGAAATTTAATCTGCCCATGGCATATTCGGCAGCCATGCTGGGCTGGTCACTGTATGAGGATTATGATGCATATGAGGAAAGCGGGCAGCTGACATATGCACTGTCAAATATCAGATGGGCAAATGACTATTTTATTAAGTGTCATCCGGAGGATGAAGTCTATTATTATCAGGTCGGAAACGGAGGCAGTGACCATTCCTGGTGGGGACCTGCGGAGGTCATTGAACTTAGGATGGAGCGGCCGGCCTACAGTGTGACAGCGGATGCACCGGGCTCTGCGGTAACGGGAGAAAGTGCTGCATCACTGGCAATCTGCAGCATTATTTTTAAGGAGGAAGATCCGGAATACAGCAAACTGTGTCTTAGGCATGCAGAAAGTCTTTATGCATTTGCCGATAGGTATAAGAGCGATGCGGGATACACGGCAGCAGACGGATTTTATAATTCCTGGAGCGGTTATTATGATGAACTCGCCTGGGCAGGTGCATGGCTTTATCTGGCAACCGGAAACGAGGAATATTTATCAAAGGCAGAAAACTATTATCCGCAGGCAAATCAGGATTATAACTGGGCGATGTGCTGGGATGATGTCCATATCGGAGTAGCTGTGATGCTGGCACAGATTACGGAAAAAGACATCTATAAGGATGCAGTGGAGAAGCACCTGGATTATTGGAGCACCGGCACAAGTAATGGCGAGAGAATCACTTACACACCCAAAGGCCTTGCCTGGCTTGACAGCTGGGGATCCCTTCGATATGCCACCACAACGGCATTTGTTGCTGCCGTGTACAGTGAGTGGGAAGGCTGCCCGGCTGCAAAGGCAGAGGACTACTTTGATTTTGCCGTTTCTCAGGCCAATTATGCTTTGGGAGATACCGGATTTTCCTATTTAATCGGATTCGGAGAGGAGTATCCCCAAAATCCCCATCATAGAACGGCACAGGGGTCATACAGTAACAACATGAATGAGCCTGCATGGGAAAGACATACCCTGTATGGTGCTCTGGTGGGGGGACCGGATGCATCGGACGGCTACACGGATGTGGTGTCTAATTATACGACAAATGAAGTTGCCTGCGATTATAATGCCGGATTTACCGGACTTTTGGCAAAGCTTTATGCGAAATATCATGGGCAGACATTAAAGGATTTTGGTGCGGTGGAACCGGTGGAAGAAGCGGAGTTATTTACCGAAGCGGGCATTAACGTTCTGGGAGACGATTTTATTGAAGTGAAGGCATATGTCTATAATGAAACGGCATGGCCTGCCCGGGCACCGGAAACATTGGAACTTCGTTATTACATGGATTTGTCGGAGATTTACGATGCGGGTGGTACTGCATCAGACATCGAGATTACAACGAACTATATGCAGAATGCGTCTGCGGACGGATTAAAAGTGTGGGATGAAGACAATCATATCTACTATCTGTCCGTTGTATTTGACGGCACCTCCCTTTATCCGGGCGGTCAGGAATATTATAAAAAAGAAGTGCAGGTACGGGTGAGAAGTAAGATCGGTACATGGGATAACAGTAATGACCCGTCTTTTGAGGGTTTGCCAAACGGAGGCGTGGTTCCTGCCGAGAAGCTTGCACTGTACGAAGGGGATACACTTGTTTTCGGAACGGAGCCGAAGCAGGGTAACAATGCCGGAAAAAGTGTGGGCACCGGCAACGTAGGAAACAGCCAGGGTACCGGCGGCAATTCTCAGAACGGAAACCAGACAAGTGGCGGCAAAATCGCAAACGATTCTGCAAAGAACGGAGATTTATCCGTATCCGTGGAATATGCAAATACCCAGGGTGCTGCAAACAGCATATCGGGTACATTAAATATTACCAATTCGGGGCAGGCAGATATCCCGTTACAAGAACTTAAGATTCAATATTACTTTACCAATGATGGCGGAGGGACTTTGAATTATTCCTGTTACCATGCAGCAGTTCTGGGTGAGAACGGAAGCTACAGCGGTTTAAGCGGGGTGAAGGGAACTTTTGAAGATTATGAGGCGGAAGATACCGATACGGTGTGCGAAATGACGTTTTCGGACAGTCAGACATTGTCATCCGGTGCCACCCTGACGGTCAATTTCTGCATTAACAAATCAGACTGGTCAAATTTGACACTGACGAATGATTACTCCGGAAAGAATGTAGAAAATATTGTAATCTGTAACGATAAAATTCTGTTCGGAAAGAAACCGGAATGAATTTGCATATTGGAATCAGAAATCGCCCCCGGAAATGCCTGATAAACGCGGCATTTCCGGGGGCGGCGGTTTTTATTCTCTGTAATCGGTAACTCTCTTTGTCTTTTTTTCACTGCGGGGAAGTGTTCCCACCGGAACAGGCGTAATTCTCGGGGTCACACCAATTTTGGATTTGAAGGATTCCTGAATGAGGTTTGCAGTTTTTTCGAAGTTTACACGTCCTTCTATCTCTACAGTCACAATCATGATATCTTTGTTCTTTTCATCATCATGGGCAATGGTGATATTGTACTCACTGGAAGCCCCGTCGATATTCTGCAGGATGTCCTCCACCTGGCTGGGGAACATGTTTACACCATGGACCTTGAACATATCGTCGCTTCGTCCCTTGATGATATCGATACGTGGATAAGAACGTCCGCAGGGGCACTCTCCGGGGATGATACGGGAAATATCATGTGTCCGGAAACGGATGAGAGGAGCGCCTTCTTTGACGAGTGTGGTAATTACGATTTCACCTTCTTCTCCGTCCGGGAGAACCGCACCTGTCTTAGGATCGATGATTTCTATGTAGATATAATCATCCCAGTAGTGGATACCGGCTTCCTTTTCGCAGCTGATGCCGATGCCCGGACCATAGATCTCGGTCAGTCCGTAAATATCATAGAGTTCGATTCCCAGTTCTCTTTGAATATAGTCACGCATCTTTTTGCTCCAGCGCTCAGAACCGAATACACCTTTTTTCAGATAGATTTTATCTTTCAGTCCCCGCTTGTTGATTTCTTCGGCAAGCAGTAAAGCATAGGAGGAAGTAGCGGTCAGGACAGTGGATTTTAAATCCTGCATCATCTGTAGCTGCTTTTCGGTATTTCCCGGTCCCATAGGGATAGCCATGGCACCTAACTTTTCACAGCCAGCCTGAAAACCGATGCCGGCTGTCCATAAGCCATATCCCGGTGTAATCTGGATCCGGTCTTTATTGGTGATGCCGGCTGTTTCGTAGCATCGTGCAAACATGACTGCCCAGTCATCTACATCTTTTGCCGTATAAGGGATGATAACAGGTTTTCCGGTTGTGCCGGAAGAGGAATGGATTCTTACGACCTCTTCATCGGGTACTGCCTGGATTCCCAGCGGATAGGCATTTCTTAAGTCATCCTTACTGGAAAACGGAAGCTTTTCGAAGTCTTCCTGGGAACTGATACCATTGATTCCAAGCTCGCTGTAAATCTTTCCATAGTAACTTTCCGTCTTGACGAGGCGTTTGATTTGTGCATCTACCTGGGATAATTGTGTCTGGTTTAATTGCATATGGCATTTCCTCCTATTTCAAAAGCTTTTAAATTGATTTCTGCAAAACGTTCCGGAACATGTTTGCGGATTTCCTCTTTCATGGTTTCCGCGTCAATGTCAAGCCTGCCGCTTGCAGTCAGAACGCCAAGAACAACAACATTGAAAAACTTTGAAGAGCCAAGCGGCTTGCAAAGTGCATTTGCATCAACGGTGATGCAGGTGCATTTACGCTTTAAGTAGCTGATCATTTCCGCTCCGTCGTATCCTGTCGGCTGCAGGGATTCGGTAGTAGGTCTTACGGGAACGGTATTGACGATAACGATGCCGTCTTTTTTCAGATAAGAAAGGTTCCGCACTGCTTCTGCAGGCTCAAAGCCAATCAATATATCTGCATTTCCACGCGGAATCAGCGGAGAACTTGCTTTGTCTCCGATTCGGATATGGGAGGTAACGGAGCCGCCCCTTTGTGCCATACCGATTGTTTCGGCACTGTGTACCGTATGACCCTTTGCCATGGCGGCTGTTGCAATCAGTTTGGAGGCAAGAACGGTTCCCTGACCGCCTACTCCACAGAGTAAGATATCTTTATCCATTATGCATTGCCTCCTTCCTTAGCGTTTTGAAGGATTTGGATTGCACCTGTGGGACAGATGTGCACACACAGTCCGCAGCCTGTGCAAAGGGATGCGTCTATGGTTACTTTGTCGTCTTTTATGATCAGGGCAGGACAGCCGATTTCACGAATGCATTTTTTGCATTGAATGCAGCTGCTGCCGGTGCATGCCTTATCATCCGGTTTGGTGATGGCGATGCAGGGAGATTTGAATAGAATGGCTTTTACGCCGGGAGTTTCACTGCATTCTGTTACGGCAGCAACGGCTTCTTCTAAGTGAAGTGGATTTACCACAAGGATTTTGGCGACGCCCATTCCTTCCAATACTTTCACAATATCAATCTTTTCAACGATATCCCCCATCATATTTCTGCCGGTTCCCGGATGGGGCTGATGACCGGTCATTGCTGTTGTGGAATTGTCCAGAACGCATAAGGTGAGATCCGCTTCGTTATAAAGAGCATTTACCACACCGGTCATGCCGGAAGCAAAAAAGGTGGAATCACCCACAAAGGCAAATGTTTTTGCAGAAGGGTCCACCCAGTGAAATCCCTGTGCCATGGTAATCCCGGCACCCATACATAGACAGGTATCCACCATATCAAGCGGCATGGCATTTCCCAGTGTATAACAGCCGATATCTCCGCAAAAATAAGCCTTCTTTCCTTTCATCGCTTTCTTTACGGCATAGAAAGAGGCTCTGTGGGGACAGCCTGCACAAAGTACAGGAGGACGCACGGGAAGCGTGGGAGCATCGGATGTGTCTGTCAGATTGGTTTCTCTTTCCAATCCGAGGAAGGAAACGAGAATGTCGGCAATCCGGTCTGCTGAATTCTCTCCGGCGACAGGAACGTTGCCGGTACGTTTTCCATATATGGTGACATTAAGATGATGCACACCCACAAGACGGTACAGCTGATTTTCTATGTAGGGACTTAACTCTTCCAGGCAGATGACTTCGTCCGCATCCTGTAAAGCGGCAAGTGCGAAATCTTCCGGAAATGGATGCGGCGTTGCAATTTTCACCAGCCTGATGTCCGGATAGTCAGACAGAAACTCCTTTGCATAGGCGTAGCTGACACCGGAAGCAAAGACAGCCTTGCGTGAGGTACCGTGATTATCGGTGTTGTACGGATAGTTTGAGAAATCTTTCCCGATTTCCACATTTCTTTTTTCAATCATTTTGTGATTTGCAAGTGAGAGTCGGGGGAAAATCACCCATTTTGAGGAATCCTTTACAAATCCTTCAAATGCTTTCGGTCGGTAATTTCCATCCGTTTCTATGGATGCGTATGCATGGCAGACACGGGTCGTCGGTCGAAACAGCACGGGAGTTTTGTATTTTTCCGAATAAGCAAATGCATCCTGGATCATCTGATAAGCTTCCTCCGGTGAGGAAGGATCAAAAACGGGGATACGGCAGAATTCGGCAAATGCCCGCGTATCCTGCTCGGTCTGGGAAGAAATGGGTCCCGGATCATCTGCGGACACGATGACCATGCCGCCCTTTACGCCGACGTAGGCCAGTGACATCAGTGGATCCGCGGCAACATTTAGCCCCACCTGCTTCATGGTAACCAATGTTCTTGCACCGGAATAGGAAGCGGCAGCTGCAACCTCCATAGCGGCTTTTTCATTTACGGACCATTCCAGATGAACACCATCATGCGGATATTTGCTGATGGTCTCAATAATCTCCGAGGATGGTGTGCCCGGGTATCCGGCTGCCAGATTGATACCGGCGGCAAGTGCACCAAGGGCGATGGCACCATTTCCCATCACGTATTCTTTGCTCATAACCTGCTCCTTTGAAAGAATGATGTATTGTTATCAATTATATGACAAAATATGGATAATGGCAAATGAAGAATCGCTGTATCCGGATAAAAGAAAATAGATTGATTCTGCCGGCAGTTAAGTATAATATATAATTTGTAATTGTAGCCTGAATGAACCTGAACAGTTTGTGGGGATAAAGGGGAGACATAAATGTGAAAACTAAAAATACTTTATGGACGAAAAATTTTACTATCATAACGATCGGAACGGTGGTTTCCAGACTGGGCAGTGCCATCGCCGGTTTTGCAACGGGACTTCTGATTCTGGATTACACAAAGTCCACATTTTTTTATGCACTTTATATGGTGCTGTACAGCTTACCGAAAATCGTGATGCCGTCACTGGCGGGACCGTTTATTGACAAGTTTTCCAGACGGAAAACCATTTACACACTGGACTTTGTGTCGGCAACAGTCTATCTTCTTTTTGCCCTGGTTATTTTCAGCGGAAACTTAAATTATGTGCTTTTGGTGGGAGGCTGTATGCTTCTGGGCGCCATTGACAGTGTCTACTCCGTGGCATATGACAGCTTTTATCCGATGCTTATCAGTGAAGGAAATTATACAAAGGCGTATTCCATTGCCAGTACGCTGGATGCATTAAGTATGGTTATGATACCGGTATCCGTATTTTTATACAACCTCATCGGAATCGGTCCGTTATTCCTGATTGATATGGCAAGCTTTCTGATTGCCGCAATCTTTGAAACACAGATTTCGGTAACGGAATCTTATGTGAAAAAGGAAGATGAAAAGTTTGGATTAACACAGTACCGTAAAACATTTCGGGAAGGTATAGATTACCTGAAAGAAGAAAAAGGACTTTGCGCGATTACCCTGTACTTCACGATAACCATGTGTGCAGATGGCGCGTTTGGCGTATTGACGCTTCCTTATTTTCGTGAGGCATATCCGAATGGGGAATATGTTTACGTACTGGTATTTGGCTGTCTGATGATCGGTCGTGTGATTGGCGGAGCAATCCATTATCGTTTCAAGTATCCCACGCAGAAAAAATATGCGATTGCAATGACTGTTTATTTGTGCATTTCCATTTTGGATGCCCTGTTGATGTATATGCCTGTCCCGGTCATGATGCCCATGTGTTTTGCAGTAGGAATCATGGGAATTACTTCTTATAACATCCGGATTTCCGCAACGCAAAGCTATGTACCGAATGAAAGAAAGGGAAGATTTAACGGAATTTTTCAGATGTGTGTGACAATCGGTTCCATGCTTGGGGAACTGGTTGCGGGAGGAATGGCTGAGTTCATGGGGAAACGGGAAGTGAATATCGTATTTATGCTTATGAATGCCATTGCGGTATGGGCAGTGATTTACCGGGGAAAAAGATATGTAAAGCCGATTTACAACAGACAGGCATAGCTTTTTTGAATGGACAGAACAAGAAAATACGGTTGAAAATTTACCGGATTGCCATATAATATAAGAGAAGGAATTACCAATCGGAAAACTATATTTCAAGGAGGATTTAAAATGGACAGATTAAAAGGTAAGGTTGCAATTGTAACCGGCTCTACCAGCGGAATCGGTGTAGGAATTGCCCACGCTTTTGCCGCAGAAGGTGCTAAAGTGGTGATTTGCGGACGACGCGAAGCAAAAGGACAGGCTGTAGTGGACAGTATCGTAAAAGAGGGAGGAGAAGCTTCCTATCATTTTATGGACATCACCGCTACGGAAAGTATCGAAGCTTTAATGAAGGATACGGCAGAAAAATACGGAAAGATTGATATTTTAGTAAATAATGCGGCAAATGTCGGCTTAAAGGATGGACGTGTAGATGAACTGACACTGGAAATGTGGGATGACGTTTTCCAGAGTGATGTTCGTGGTACATTTTATGCAATCAAGTGTGTGCTGCCTTATCTTCAGGAGAACAAAGGCGGTTCCATTATCAACATCGGCTCCATGGCTTCCTGCGGCGGTGACCTTGGCTCTACCGCATATGCCTGTGCAAAAGCCGGCGTTGACATGCTGACAAAGTCAACGGCGCTGCAGTATGGCAAAGAAAATATCCGTTGTAACTGTGTTCGTCCGGGTCTGATTGTCACACCGGAAAACGAAGCACATGTTCCGCAGGTATTAAAAGACATTTTCTTAAACAATATCATGGTAAACCGTTACGGATGCCCTGCAGATATTGCCAATATGTGTGTTTATCTGGCAGCAGATGAAAGTGAATATTTCACAGGCCAGGTTGTTACGGTAGACGGTGGCTTAAATGCGCATGTATCTACTGTGGGACAGTTCAAGGAAATGAAATCCCGTACATGGTAGTCTAAAGACGGTAAAATCGGAGCAGAGGTAACAGTGTATGTGCGGCAGATACTATGTGGATGATGATACGGCCAGAGAAATTGAAAAGGTAATCCGCCAGGTAGATGAAAAGTTCCAAAACGGATCACAGGATCGCATTGCACTGAAAGCCGGAGATATTTCTCCTGCGGCGACTGCACCGGTTTTGGCAGCATCCGGTCAAAAGCTGTGCTGCAGGTGGCAGAGATGGGGATTTCCGTGGCAGAAGCAGATCATTTTTAATGCGAGAAGCGAAAGTGCACTGCAGAAAAAAATGTTTCGGGAAAGTGTGGAGCATCGCAGGGTTGTGGTACCTGCCACGTGGTTTTATGAGTGGAGCAGGAATAAGGAAAAGAATGTGTTTCGAAGGTCTGGCCAGCCGGTGCTTTTTATGGCGGGATTTTTCAATCGCTGTCAGGATGAGGACAGATTTGTCATACTGACAACGGCAGCCAATGCTTCCATGGAACCGGTTCATGACAGGATGCCGTTGATCTTAGAACGGGATGAGATCGTCCCCTGGATTTTTGATGACGGCAAAACGGAGGCTTTTCTTCACAAAACGCCGTGTCTTTTGAACAGAAGTACGGAATTTGAACAAATGAGCCTCTTTTCCTTTCCCAAAGGATAGATTTCCCTATTGAAAACAGAACGTATGTTTGCTATAATGGACTGACAGGAGGCGAACGTACGTTTGAAAAGTGTAATTTTTCATATTGACGTAAATTCAGCCTTCCTTTCATGGGAGGCTGTTTTTCGTCTGCATCATAAGGGTGGCACACTGGATCTTCGGGAAGTACCTTCGGCAGTAGGAGGTGACATGGCCCTGCGGCATGGCATCATTCTGGCGAAATCCATACCGGCAAAGAAATATGGGATTAAGACGGGGGAGACCATTATAGAGGCACAGCACAAATGCCCCGGTCTTATGTTGGTCCCGCCCAATTACGGACTGTATGAGCAGTGCTCCGCAGCCTTTATGAAGATTTTAAGAGAGTATTCGGATGTAGTGGAACAGTACAGCATAGATGAGGCATTTGTGGATATGACGACGACCTGTCATCTGTTTGGCACGCCCAAAGAGGCGGCAGAGCAGATCCGGGAGCGGATCCGGGACGAACTGGGTTTTACGGTAAACATTGGTATTTCTGAAAATAAGCTGCTTGCAAAGATGGCATCCGATTTTAAGAAGCCGGACAGAGTGCATACCCTGTATCCGGAGGAGATCCCGGAGAAGATGTGGCCCCTGCCGGTGCCAGATTTATTCTTTGTGGGCAGGGCAACGGCACAGAAGCTCATTTCTGTGGGAATCAGAACCATAGGAGAGCTTGCGGCGGCAGACCCGGCGTGGCTGAAAAGTATCTTAAAGAAACAGGGAGAGGTCATCTGGGGATTTGCAAACGGTATTGATTTATCCCCGGTACTTTCCGCACCGCCTGCGAATAAAGGCTATGGCAACAGCACCACGACACCTTTTGATGTGACAGATACGCAGACTGCCGAAAAGGTACTTTTGGCGTTATCGGAAACGGTTGGCAGCAGACTCCGCGCGGATGGGGTGGAAATCGAGGTGGTGGCGGTGGGAATCCGGTACGCCGATCTGTCGTATGCTTCCCATCAGAAGAGACTTGCATCATCCACCAATCTGACGCTGGAGATTTATAAGGCTGCCTGTGAGCTGTTTGCACAGTTATGGTCAGGGGAGCCCATCCGCCATCTCGGCGTACACACCGGCCGGGTGCAGAAGGATGATTTTATGAGACAGCTTGTCCTGTTTGATGATACAGACTATGAGAAGCTTGCCCGTATGGATGAAACACTGGATGGAATCCGGGAACGGTTCGGCATAGATGCCGTGAAACGGGCAACATTTCTAAACCAGCCTGTCGATCACATGTCCGGAGGCATTTCCAGGGAAAAGCGAAGTGTGGATTATGATCAGATTACGGTTCTGTAAGAAGGGAGGAATATTTTATGGCATTTGGGATTGGCACAAACACCGGCAGTGCAGACGCCGGTTCTGTCAGGGGAGCGCAAAAGGAAGTAGCCTGTCAGTGCTGGTTTACCAGGTCAGGAAATATTACGCCCTTGATGATTAAAGTACAGGATGAGGATGGGGAGATTCGGGTCATCCGCCATATAAAAGTGCATTCTCAGGAAAAGAAGATGTATGCCGGCATTCCGTCCATAGAATTTGACTGCACCCTGATTATCCTGGAGCAGGAAATTCATGCAAGGCTCATTTACTATCAGACAGAGAACCGGTGGGTTTTAAATTTCAGATGACGGATGAGGGGAATTTTGTTGAAACCTGTCGATTTGCGGTATATACTATAAAACTGGAATACATTTCCGAATACATGGCGGAATGAATCCGAAGGCTTCAGACTTACGGGAAACTGCCGAAAGGAGAAAAAATGTTAGAACAAACGAAAAATCTGATGGAACAGCTTTTCCTGTCCCAGCTTTCCAAAACAGAGGTAAAACAGTTTGCCCAGGAGCGTTCCCTGCCCTATCGGGAATTGATGGCATATTACCGCTGTGCCATGATGGAGGTGGAGACGAAATTTAACGTCTTAAATGAGGAACTTTCCCTGCAGTATGACCGCAATCCCATAGAAACAATCAAAACCCGTCTGAAATCAGCAGAGAGTATCATGGAGAAATGTAACCGAAAGGGAATCAGCATTACGCCGGAAAGTATTGAACAGAATCTGTTTGATATTGCGGGAGTAAGAGTAATCTGTGGATTTCCCTCTGATATTTACATGCTTTCGGAGGCTTTCTTAAAACAGGACGATATTTTTCTGATTACCCAAAAGGATTACATCAAAGAGCCCAAGGAGAATGGTTACCGGAGTCTGCACCTGATTGTGGAGACACCGATTTTCCTGCATAATCAGAAAAAACTGATGAAGGTAGAAGTACAGTTCCGTACCATTTCCATGGACTGGTGGGCCAGCCTTGAGCACAAGATCCGGTATAAAAAGGATTATGTGATTACGGAGGAAACGGAGCGGGAACTGAAGGAATGTGCCGAGATCAGCGCAGGTCTGGATGACAGGATGGAGCGGATTCATAAGAAACTGACAAGTCAGAATGATTGATGTATTTTAATCTATTTTTTAGAAAAAAGTGTTAAAAAAGGATGTTGACAAATTATTTTTAAAAGACTATTGTATATTCAATTTAACAGTCAAATGCGAAGAACAGGAAATGACCTACCTTTATCACCGCTTACAGAAAGCCGCTATTTGTGAGAGGCGGCAGCAAGGCATTGGCTGGCCCTCACCTGCAAGCTGTTCCAGGGAAAGATAATACATCGAGTAGTCGGAACCGGTACCCACCGTTAAAGGGGCACGTCCTCAGGTTTTTTTAACCGGCGGCGTTAGAGTGGTCGGCAGTCATGCCGGCAAGCAGAGTGGTAACGCGGAAGTAAACAGTAAAATTTACCTTCGTCTTTGCACGGAAATCTTTAGAAGTATTCTTCAGATGGATGTGTGGGGGCGGAGGTTTTTTATTGAACCGGAAATTTGCATCTGGCTGTCAGAAATTCATATCAGAAGAGGAGAAATGTTATGAACACACTTGTAATTGTACTGATTTCAGCAGTCGTACTCATTGCAGCATATGCTTTTTACGGCCGCTGGCTGGCAAAAAAATGGGGAATTGACCCCAAAGCAGAGACGCCCGCCGTCAAGTTGAAAGACGGGAAAGACTTTGTACCCACTAATGGCTGGACGGTTTTCAGTCATCAGTTTTCTTCC
>JBJFCA010000140.1:9670-14113 GCA_051888725.1 Lachnospiraceae bacterium | reverse complement strand
ACACAGGTCACCAGTTCTGCAGTGGTTAGCGGAATGGCTTTTGTAAGCTTTAAGACGGTTTCCTCAATAGGCGTGTTTTTTTCTTTCCGCAGATATTTTCCAAAATCTCCGGGCTTGATTTTCCCTTCTACATAGAGCTGGATACAGGTAAATAGCCGGGTAGAGAAAGTTTCGTGAACCGGAAGGATGTAAAGTTTTCCTAAAAGCTGATAGAGTGCATCTACGCCGGTCACTCCTTCTCCTTTTGCAATCAGACCGCGCAAAAGCAGTCGGTTCAGATAGTGGGAAAATGCCAGTCCGTCCGGTCTGCCGCTGTTTTTAAGCCGCATATTGTAAGCAGATTCCAGTTCGTGTATCTGCAGAATCTGGAAGGCAAGGCAGCTCCAGAGAATCAGTTCGTGGTCGCATAGTCCGAATTCCTGATGATTATTCAGAACCATAGGAGTGGATTTCCCATCTGTATTTTTGATAAATTTTAATGTGCCGATGGCGGTATAAAGTGTCAGCATAGAACTGCCTCCTTCTTGTTATGATGCTAATAGCTCATATAATAGCTCATTTTCTTTCAGCCATTTTCTCGCCTTGCTCTGCCATGCCCTTACCCTGTTGGAAGGAACCTGATATAGTTTTGCAAGCTCCCGATCGGTGTAACCGTCTTGCTGCAGACGGAGAGTGGCAATTCCTTTTTGTATCATATTGCTGCTTGCTGCTTCCAGTTCCTTCAAGTATGCAGTGGACAGGTTTTGTATCGCTTCCTGCTCCGTGGAAAGGGAAGTATGATTTTGGTGAAACTCACCTTCATAAGAGTGACCGTCCTCGGATTCCAGCAATGCATCTAAGGAACAGAATCGTTTATTATATTGGTAAACGGTACGCCAGTATCCGTAGATCGCATTACGGATAGCAGCTCTGGCATATGGTCGGAAGGGACGGTGTCCATCGTATTTAGAAGCTGCATTGCACAGTGCCAGGTAACTGGTTTGCGTAAGCTCTTCATATTCCTCCAGAGAAAGATTCGAATAATTCCGTGTCAGGACATTTACCATTTGCGGCACCAAATCCATATTTTCTTCAATGAGCTGGCTGTAGGGGATAGGATTATTTTTCATGTCATCCACCCTCCTTACCCTGCAAGGCACAGCGGTACATGGTTGTAGCGAAGGACTTTCTCTGATTCTTCTATAAGTCGTTCACACATGTACTCACTGAAATTGCCGATATGTGCCTGTGTGGTGTCGAGGCAAAATTTGTCTGACATCCACCGGTAGGCATCTTTCTTGGACAGAATTCCCTGTTTCCAGATCTGGTCAAAGATTCGGTGTGCACGGATCCGTTTCTCACGAAGAGATTTATTTGCCAGAGTTCCTTTAGGGCGAGTGGTGCCGGGATGGACGCTGACGTAGGAATTGCAGACCGGATAGCGGCTGCATACATAAAGTTTGCCTTCCCATGCATTTTTTCCATGGACATAAGATGTATCTCTTAAAATGGCCGGGCTGCCACAGTAAGGGCAGCGTATGATTTGTTTCTTCATCATGATTCACCTCGCATTACGTTTTTTATACGTACATTTATCCTTTATTAGTAAGTTTATTACGTTTTCTATACGTATATTGTAAGTAAAAGTGTGATGAATTCCCATATATCAGGGACGGAAACAGGTACCCAAATGTTCCCTTTTTACCACTTTCTGCCATTTTTTATGAATGTTCTGGATAGAAAATGGTTTTGATTAATGGAAAAAGGCCACTGTCTGTAAAGCGTTGGTAATTAACTGCCGTGAAGATAAACTTATTACAAAAGTATCGGAGCAGGAACAGTGCAATTAGTATCAAGCAGATCCGGTAGATGGTGAGCGCCTGCCTTTTCTTTTTGTGTAAAGAAGTAAATCTGCAGTACAGGATATAAACCATAGGGATAAAAATCAGGGTAGTAAAGCCCTTGTCAATCGTTTGGATGATCAGAGTAAGCATGTTGCACACCTCCTTGTCTTTATTCATTCTGTACGCAGAAACAAGCAAAAACGCAACTTACCAGTCATAGTTTTTCTCTTCCTGCATTTTTAGGAGTTCCATACAGGGACAGTCGGACTTGACTGCTGTTTTGATATTCAGGTAAGAACGATATAAGGATAAAAAAGCAGATACAGATATGTTGCTTATGCATTCTTCCGGTTCCGGATAACAGGAAAATAAAATCCGGGCATCGGAAAGAGGAAGAATCAGCGGTTCTGCTTTGGTATCCGGATGAAATAGGAATCCGGGTTCCCTGCATATACCGGAAGTTTTACAGGAAGAGCAGGTCACATGGATGCAGTGATGCCAGTTCCCATCACAGGCATCTAAAAATCTACGAACATGTTTGATATCTGTCTGGATATAGGTTGTTTCCATATTCATCACCAAAAAGCAGGCAGTCTCTATGGACCGCCTGCACTGAAATTAAAGATTATTTTTGTTTCTTTTTCCGGAAATAGATTACTGTAGCAATACCTGCGAGCAGAAGGGCACCTGCAGCAATACCTGCGTAAAGAAGAAGTGGGGTATCATCGCCGGTCTTGACTGGTGTGGAGATATCCGGAGTATCTTTTGGTACATCGGTAATTTTCACTGTCTGGTCGTTATCATTTATATCTTCGTGATTCGTCAGTTCCACTTCTTTTTTGTTGTCTTTATCACCGGTAGATACATAGAGCTTTTCAAAAACAACTACATCGTGTCCGGAAAGAGAAGTAGCATCAAAGGTAAAGGTTACTTCTACAGTGCCTTCAGAGTTTTCCGGTTTGAAAGTTGCTTCAGATATTACAGGTTTTCCATCAATCAGTACTTCCTTACCCGTTTCCTTGTCCATCAAAGTACCTACGAGCCGGTAGGTAAGGCCAGTTACCAGATCCTTGTAAGAAACGGTATCAATAATAGAGGTTTCTTTTTCTGCAAGGACTTCCTGGTCGCCGTCTTTTCCATCTTTAGCAGTAGTCTTAATCTCCGGGAAATAGATGGTCTGTGGATCATCATCAATCTGGGTATGGAAAGCAACTTCTTTGTCCTGATAAGATACAGACTCAAAGGCTACTATCGTTTTGCCTGCGAGGGCAGTGGCATCCAGTGTGAAAGAAAGCTCTACAGTACCTTCCGCATCTTCTGGAGTAAAGGTCAGTTCAGATGTAATATCTTTTCCATCGATTTGCAGAGGCTTACCAGATTCCTTATCCATCAAAGTTCCGGTTAACTTGTACTCTTTATTTGGAATGAGATGGTAGGAAACTGTATCCGTAATGGTCAGTTCTTTTTTTGGAACTGCCATCTGGGTATTGGTATCAGGGCAGTTTGCCTGAGTTGCAATTTCCGGGAAAAAGATCTGCTGACCTTCATCTTCGAGATCTGCATGAACAGCAATTTCTTTTTTATCCTGTGTTACAGATTCAAAAACAACGGTTGTCTTACCGGCCAGTGAACTGCCATCAAATTCGAAGACTACATCTACGGTGCCTGAGCTAGTTTCCGGTGTGAATGTTGTTTTGGCAGTTACCTGTTTGTCATTAATTAGAACAGGTTCTCCAGTTTTCGCATCCATGAGTGTACCCGTTGCAGTGTATTTAAGGTTTGGAACCAGCCCTTTATACTGGATCGTGTCAATGAGTTTCACTTTCTCATCAGCATTTGCCATATGCTCACCGGTTTCAGAGTCTATGGCCTGCGTGCCGATCTCCGGGAAAGAAATCTGCTGGTCTTCATCAGAAAGGTCCGCATGGACAGCCAGCTGTTTATCTTCCTGATACAGTTCCTCGAATACAACAGTTGCTTTTCTGGAAAGTGAGGAAGCATCAAAGGTAAAAGAAACTTCTACTGTACCGGAGGATTTTTTCGCTGTGAATGTCTTTTCAGAAGTTACAGGTTTGCCGTCAATCTGAATTGCTTCACCGGTCTCAGCGTCCATTAGTGTTCCAACCAGCTTATAGGACTGACCCTTCTTTAGTCCGGAATATTCGACAGTATCTACAAGAGTGACTTCTTTTTCCGGTTTGCTCATATGGGTACCTGTTTCTTTATCCAGAGCTGTTGTGCCGATTTCAATCAGGTCATCGGTCAGGGTTCCAAGGTCAATGGTAACGGAATCTTTATATACAGTCACTTCGAATTTTAAAAGATTCATGCCTTTATTGGATTCACATCTCTGCTCCTCAATGACATATTGATCATAGATAAGGGCACCTTTGGAATCATTCGGCGTGGAAGATCCGAACCAGACTCCATCTTCCGATGTTTCTCCACGGTTGGTGTTCTGGGTGTGTTTGTTCCATTTGGAAGCTGTACTGGCATACCCATTTTTGTCCGTCACGATGGTATGGCTTTCTCCGGTTGTAACAGAGGTGATGGTAAACGGTACATCAGAAAGACGTGTTTGTTCTCCATCGGATACCTTTACCAGTTCCAGATCGCCACG
>JBJFCA010000140.1:5705-9570 GCA_051888725.1 Lachnospiraceae bacterium | reverse complement strand
CGCCACGGTAGATCTGTTCTTCGACAGATGAAGCATTGTAGCACTGTACGGTTTCCTTGGCACCATCGGCTGTGATCTTCTGTACGAATACAGTATCATTGGCAAAATATCCCGTAGGAGCTTTTGTTTCCTGAATAGTCACCGTACCGAGCGGGAGACAAATGGTTTTTCCATCCGTCTGTGTATAGAACGCATCTCCAGATACCAGATAATCTTTGGAAAAATGAGATTTTCCTTCTGCATCGGTCTTAAATATCCAGGTACGTGCCGGTTTGGCTCCATTTGCAGCAGGGTCCTGATCGGACTGTTCGGTGTAGAATTTAACAGTAAACTGTGCATCCGCGAGAGATGCAGATCCCTGTGGCTGTGCTTCCTTTAATTCTTTATCCAGTTTCTGAAGGAGCAGATCCATCGGATTGCTCTGCGGGATTTCCGTCACATTTACAGGCGTGGTTGCTTCGGATTTGACAGTGACGTTATGGGCTTTGGTGTCCAGGATGAATCCTTTGGAAGCTTTGGTTTCTTTTACCGTGTAATTACCTTCCTCCAGTTCTCCGGATTTTGCATAGCCGTTTTTATCTGTTGTCAATGTCTGTACCTGTTTGTCTCCTTTGTAGATGCCATATTCGGCACCCTGTAAGCTATAGTTACTGTTCCCCTCGGAAACAGAGGCATTGGCTGAAGATTTGCGGATTTCCAGATATCCGTAGGGAACCTGATACCAGCTTCCAACAACAGTCTGGCTTCCGCTTCCGGGAATGATAAATGCTCGGAAGTTTTCCGGGGGAGCAGGAAGGCTTTTGATTGCTTCAGTAACTTCTTTCGCCTTGTCAATGAAACTCTGAGGTGCGCCATGGAAGGCTCCGGTATCAGAAGAATACCCTGCATAAATATAGGCGACGACAAGATGCCCGATTACATAGGAATTGTCATCAGACCAGCCGCTGAAATATTTGTCTTTTACAGTCTTTTCATAGCCATAACCGCCATTTAAGTAATACAGTGCTTTCCGAAGCGGGGAATCCTTTGCCAGAAGGTCATAGGAATAACTGCCGGAAGCAGGGGTTTTCTTGAGTGGTTCCACACAGTAAGCGGTATTGTTCCCATCAAATGTCATGCGTGAAGTAAAATAATCTCCATACGGAATGTTTGCTCCTGCGTGAAAACTGACGGTACCGTCTGCCGCATGAACAGTCATGCCGCCGGAAAATACGGTCCCGACAGTAACCAGTACTGCAAGCAGAAATGCGAGCAGCCGGTGGATGGATTGATTTGTTCTTTCTAACATAAGTCTCCTCCTTACTTTGAAGATATGAAAAAGGCAGCGATTTCGCTGCCCCGGGTGTTAACCGGCTTTTGCTTCTTTGTGTTTCTGGCGTTCAATGATTTCCAGAAGTTCCTGCCGGTCGGTGGTAATCAGCTCCTTTTCCAGTGTGGATGCTTTGAATTCCACCGTAATATTATTGTTGTTTGTTGAGATCAGGCCATTCCCCCTTTGAAAATGTGTGATGTTCATGACTTCGTTTTCTGACAGGTGCAGGATATTTTTTACCCGCTGTGCCTCTTCGTCCTCCATATTCAGGATGATCTTGGTTTTGCAGTTGTTAATAATGCCTTTCCCGTATTTCCCATCATCCAGTGCAAAGAAATCATTTAAGTCCTGGGTGGCAAAAATACCGGCTCCTGAGTAGGCACGGATGATTTTGGCAATCTCCAGAACAAATTCTGCAGCCAGACGGTTACTGGAAGCACCGATGAGCTGCCATACCTCATCTACGAAGATCGCTTTTTCCTCTGTCCGGTTTTCTTTCGCTTTATCCCAGACGTAATCCAAGGCAACGAACATACCTACTGTTAAGAGATCACTGGAGCCTGTCAGCTCTGAGATATCCAAAACAGTATATTTATTGGTTAGGTCTACGTTGGTCTTCTGATTGAAAGAAGAAGCAGAGCCGTGGACCAAGCGGTTCAGGATATGTGCCAGACGTTTGGTATCCGGACTTTCCATCAGGATATTATAGACATCCTCAAGGATCGGCATTTCCTTATACTGGTTTGGATGATCCGGGTCAATGAGGGATTCGTTTTTATGTGTAATCCCTTTTCTGGTATAGGTTTTAATGAGTGCCTCATCCAGAAGCTGTTTCTCCTCATGATTCATGTCAGGAATCAGGAGAGAGAAGAAGATATGGAGCCTCTGGATTTTGGAAGCCAGAGCGGAAGCATCCAGTGTCGGTCCATCCAGCAGTTCATTGACAGAATTATCAACTTTGCGGATTTCCATGACGTTAATGCAATTTTGGCTGGCAGGAGAAATCTGGATAAATTCTCCACCTACGTTTTTACAGGCCCGGTAAAATTCATGCCCCTTCAGAGGAGCAATGATGAAGACCTGGATTCCCTTCCGCCGCATCCGAAGTGCCATAGTCTGCATGGTGAAGGTCTTACCGGCACCGGAACATCCAAGGATACAGATGTTGGAGTTTTTATACTGTTTGGAATCAAAAATATCTGCGATGACCAGTGAATTATTATGCTTATTTACTCCGAATAAGATGCCATTGTCGTCACAGATGGAGTAGCTGGTGAACGGGTAGCAGCTTGCAGCTCCCGTAGTCAGGACATTTCGTTTTGACAGTTCATAGAGTTTTTTATCCAGGTTTGCAAGCGGCAGGGAGGATAGGAAACCCTGTTCCTGTAAGAAGTAGCAGGAGTGCAGATCCATATCCTGTGAAATCAACAGTTTCTTCATTTCCTGAATACGCCACTGCAGTTCCTCAAGGTCAGAAGCAGTAATCGTGATTAGGAGATTGATATAGTAAAAGTCTTCGTTATTTGCCAGACCAGCCTTCAGAAAGTATCCGGAGCGGATCGCAGAATCCAGATCATCAAAGTCTGCGTTTGTATCGGATGCATCCTTGATCTTTGACCGGTTGATACGGATCTGTTGTCCAAGTCGCTGCTGAATCTTATCCTTTGGCTGTTTATGCAGATAAAAATCAATGTCTATGCCTTCCCCGGCGTTGATCAGTAAGGACAGCCAACCGGGTGCGACTTTCTGTTTATAGCCGTCGCTTGGAACCAACAGGTATGCATGATAAATTCCATTGATCCGCACATAATTGGAGTGCCGGAAATCCACGGACTCCGGTGCAATGAACTCGTTGATCCGGATATGATCCAGTTCTTCCTGGCGACCTTCCTTCATATAGCGTGCAAGGACATCTGCAATCCGATCCTGAAGAGGCTTTTCTGTACAAAGGGTGCGGTTTAATAACGTGTATAGGACATCGGTTGTAAATTCATCTTCATTATCATGGGTAACCACCTGATTCCCGCATTGATATAAGAACGTTTTAGCTGTCTGGGCAGCTGTCTCCAGTGCAGCAAGGATTTCTTTTTCTTCTACTTTCCGGTTTACATTGAATGGTTCATACTCAAAAATCAGAAAGAACCGTCTTGAAACGGCCTCTCTGGAACTTAATTTCTTTACGAACTGGATGTAATCCTTCTGTAGTTCCCGACAGTGCGGATTAGTCTCACGGGACAGTTCCAGTGCTGCCTGTTCCAGATGTTTATTGATATCTGCCTTTTTGGAGATCATCTTGATCTGTAATTTGACCGGGCTGATTTTTAAGTAGGAGATAAAGCTGTAAATGATGCCTTGCTGTTCCCTTGCGCTTCGCAAAAGGAAGTTGATAGGTTCAATCTCCAGAATCTTTACATATCGGTGGTCAGTGGTATAGATGATCCCGTTGGCAATTTTATCAATCGGAAGATAATCCTCCAGTGTCATGTCCTTTCGCTTTTTCTTTTTCGAGGAAACGGAAGGTGAAGGATCAGGTTGTTTCTTATTGGAGCGTGC
>JBJFCA010000140.1:0-5605 GCA_051888725.1 Lachnospiraceae bacterium | reverse complement strand
GAATCGGGTAGAATCTCTTCCTCTGAAGAAGATGGCATATTATAGGGAACCTCCTCATCATGTGTGGCTGTCTCCATTGGTTGAGGTGATAGCTTCTCTTTTTTCTCCCGGTTCTTTTTCGTCTTTGGTTCTTTTTGACGAGGATTTTTACGCTGTTTTCCTTTTGGCTCCGGTTTGGTATCCAGCCGGTATAGGATTCTACGGTTAAACAAAAAACGGACAGCATTCATCAGAAAAGCCGTCAGACTTTCCCCTCCGATGCCGATCAGGGCGACCATGGCTGCTGGAAGAGATGTCATACATAAAATGATGATCCGTATGGTCAGGGACAGGGGAAGATGCACAACAGGTATTGCAATCCCGATGGCAAGAATGGCTCCTTCAATAGCATTTCGGATTTTGAACATTCCTCCCATAAATGTACCCCGCTCAATAAAATTACGGGGGATTAAGGCAATTTGTTGTTCTTCAGGGTTGTTCACGGCTGCACCTCCTTTGCATTAGTTTTCTTTTCCGGTTCTGTTGCTTCGATATCGTTTGGGGTATCAGCAAAACCGCCTTCCTGCATGGATTCTATTTCTTCTGTAGTAACAGCTGGAAGTTTTTGATCCGTCTTACGTTCATAGGTAATTATGTTTTCACTGACTTGCAGTTTTTCTTCCCCAAATAAAAAAGCACCGGTACTGGTGCTGCAGGTAACTGGAAGGGTAGTATTATCAGAGAAAGCAAAAGTAAGCATGATGTCGTTTCCTTCCGGATAGGTGGTCTGTTCTGGAAGAAAGGTCACAGAGGAAATGTCTGTTTTCCCAGTTTCTTTGAGATAGAGAGGAAATTGTTCCTTTAGTTCATTGATCTGGGTGTCTGAAAAAAATGCCTGTAATTCTTCAAAGGCAACGTATTTCAATGTGGGAAGTGAGGCAGTAACCTCTCCTTCCGTTTGGATTTCTTTTGCGGGCTGCTTTTGGTCAGCCGTATGGTTTTTCTGTTTTTCTGCTTTCCATAAGACAGGCAGTACAATGCCTGCTACGATCATGCTGATCATCAGCAGGATGGAAAGAATCAATTTTTTTCTGCTCATAAGCTCTCCTTTATTTCTTGTCAAAGATCCAATATGCACTTGCTGTTGCATGAATTTCTGACATCATATCAAATTCCCGGTTGATATAGTTTTTGGATGCACTGTCATTCGGATCGTTAACCAGTACCTTCCCAGAAGCTGTCACACCACGAAGGACAATGAAATGTCCGCCTCTGGTAAATAAACCTGCACTTTGGGAACTGATGACAGGATGGCCTTCTGACAATGCTTTTAGGACTCTATTGGGATCATTGGTTTGGGTGACCGATCCGCATCCAAAATGACGGGCTGCCGCTGCAAAGTAGGACCAGTAAGTGCCGACACCCGGTTTGTAGTAAGAATTTCCGCACCAGGAAACTGCATCTACCGGAGTGATGGTTTTGCCCGTTAAATAACTTGCGACCATGGCAAAGCTGGTCGGGCCACATCCGCTGGTTGCAATGGAACCTCCGCCATATGGAATATTTCCGTAATCTGTCTGCAGGTAATGAGGTATCTGCATTCCATTTGCAGGATAGGTGCCGCCTGTAGAAGTAATGATGTAGTACCGGAGTACATGGTCTACGTATTCTTTATCGCCATATCTGGAATAAGGCCAGTTGGGGCGGGCACACATCATATCAGAATAAGCGATGGCGTTTGCTTTGGTATAACCACCGTCCCGTTCCATGGCCCAGTCAATATAACCGGAACCGTAATTGTATCCCTGCAAAGCAAGCTTAATCCGGTCAAGATCTGTTGGACCGGTGCATCCGGCTTTATCCAGGGCATATTTGAGTTCCTGAATTCCGCATTCGATGCTGTACTCTGGGTCCGTAATACCGTTAGGCACATGGGGATATTTCTTATTAAATCCACCTTCTGCCGCCTGCATGACATCAAGACCACGTCCTCCGGATTCCTGCATCATCACAGCAAGGATTAGTTCCACATAGGGAGTCATTCCGTATTTTGCAGCAATCCGTTCTACGGTTGCCCGGTAGCGAAGCACCTCATCGGATACATTGGCGGTTGCAACTCCGGAAGCAGAGGAACCAAAAAAGAGGGTCAGATTTTCTGCATAAGCGTCTGCCAATTTTTTCTGTTTGTCGTTCAGATGAAAGACATGGTCTGCAAAATAAGAATCACCGGCATAGTTGATTACAAAGTTATGCCGGGTAAAGGTAACCGTCTGAGTCTGTGAATCCGTTCCTTCACCGGCTTCCCCTTCTGCACCGGCATCCACCGTAACTTCCATGGTAACTGTCTCTGTTGATACGTCATAAGTAAAAAGTCCATCCTTATTCGCCCGGATGACCCGCTTCAGTTCCGTAAGGTTGATATCCCGATAGTTGTCTTTACTTGCACAGAACTGGGCAATGAGCTGATTGGCATTTACAGAGATATAGTAAGCATAGGGATCCGTAATAGATACGGCATCACTTTCCGGTACACGAGAAGCTGCGGCATTCACATCAGCAAGTACCTCGTTGTGACATTCCTGTAAGACTTCTACAATGGCTTCATTGGCAGCACGTATATTTTCATTGATCCTGCTGTTACTGGTAAGTGCTCCGGTATTTTCGGAGAGATTTCCAAAGACCAGTCCCGGAAGCATGACTATGAATAATACTGGAATTAAAAGTAGAGAAACAATTCCAGCCACTGCCTTTTTAAAAGTTTCCCGGTTCTGAATTGCAGCACCAATGACGGCTCCAAAGGGACCGGCTGTGGCACCTTTTACAGCACCTGAAATAGAAGCTGCAGCTCTGCCTACCCGAACTGCTTCATTCAAACCGGTCTGATGATCTGCCAATTAAATTCGATCCTTTCTTGGAGGTGTCGGGGGCAGTTTCTGGTCGATGGATTCATGGTAGGCAACTTTTCCACCGCCTGCATCATAAGGGGTTTTAGTTACGGCATCCTGTGCATATTGCTTGTACCATGTAGCACCGTCTACAGACTGCACAGTTTCATATGTACCCTGTGAGGGTGCCATATATTGGTCTGCATGATAGAGAGCAAACTCTCTGGAACCTGATTCGGTAGATTCCGTTCCGGTGATCCGTCCACCTCCGATTTCCATATTGGAATAATTGGGTAAAGGGTGTGTGGAATCTACTTTCATGCCCATATAAGAAATATAAGCCTTTTCTGCATCTGCTCCTTTAATGGAACCGACCTGATTGTAGTTACCCTGTGCAATGCGGCTGATCACATTGTTGGCAAAGTCTCCACCTTTATTTAAAGAAGAATGATACATGACACTGCCGATGCTGGAATGCTCTGTGTAGCCAGTTGCCGTATTGACTGCGCTACGTTCCACCTGCCTTCCGACAGCTCCGGCCAGTCCACCTGACAGGAAGCTTCCACCGACAGCAGCATCACCTGGAGAAGAGGGGGCTCGGTAACCGCCACTACCGCCGCCACGTAAATGCATGGAACTTGCCAGACTCCTTCCGGCGATTAAAAGCTCTGCCATCATGTTCCCACCAGTGTTTCCTACATTAATGCCGAGGCTTGCCATGAAAGAATCAATCTTTTGGCTGACTTTTAAAAATGCGATGGCGCAGAGAAACCAGATGAATATATTGCCGGTAACGGCTTCCTTTCCCTGGTTTGCCACTGCCTGTTCCACTTCTGCTTCCGTAAGTTCTGCCGCGAAGACCGGGAAGGAACAGAGTATGACCATGCAGGCAGTAAGTGTCAGCAATAAAATAATATTTCTCTTATGTTTCATGTGTTCCTCCTGAAAAAGTAAGGTTACCATTGGGACGATAAATGGGGATTCGTTGCTTAATGGATTGCATTACAGGATATTGCTGCTTTTTCAGACCATAAACTGTAGACGCTGCCATTATCTTTAACTGCACGAACTGCCACGGTTGCAGATTCCCAGTTCGTTCCTACCTTCTGTTTTAAGCAGCCTGTTACAAACTCATCTGCCCCTTGATTTACAGTCAGATAATTATTTGTTGTAGTGTATACGTGTTCCGTTCCATCTGCTTTTGTAATCTTAATCTCGTATGATGTTGCATCATCTACAGCATTCCACTGGATATTCAATCTACTTTTTGAATAGAATACATTGCTGTGTATATATGTAGCTCTGGTGATTGTCGGGGTATTCAGAAGCTTAATATCTAAGTCTTTCACAGCATCTTCTACTGCGTTAGATATTCCAGTTTGGTAACTGTCAGGCAGCTTTACAGTAATATTTGGAACACCGGTATATCCGTATTCTGATAACGGTTTATATTGTGGTGTTGCTGCATGTGCCGTAAGGGTAGAACCAAGCAGCATGGTTGTTGCTAAGGACATTACGATTAATTTTTTCACTTTTTTCATATTTGAATTTCCTTTCTTTGTTTTGTATTGGTGTTGAATTTCAAGTTATTGTGTATCTCACATTAGAGAGATAATGGGTTGGCAAGGAAGGTTCCGACCATTGAAGTAAAGAGCCGTAGACACCAGGCGTTCATCAGCAGCAGGAAAAATTGTCCCCCAAGCATCCGACACCAACTCTTGAAAATATTACCGGTTGCCTGAGAAGAGCCCGTTGCGAAAGCAACTGGGGCTGTATAGACGAGAACGCCGAGAAGAATGTAACGCTCTGCCGCTTCAAACAGCAGTTTGATGTAATTCCATGCCAGAATCAGTACCAGGATCAGTGCAGTAATCGCAACAGCTCCATTGGCACAGACACCGAGGATAACTGTGATAACGGAGTTAAAGTCTGCGAATTTTAGCGGAGGCAGATCTTCTGTCAGTATCCAGCTATATGGTGTTCCTGCAATGTCAAGTAAAAGATCTACGATATCTTTTGCATAGAAAGTAAGGAACAGGAAGATGAAAGAGCGCATGGATAATTTCAGTGGATCTTCAGCCTCAATTCCGGCACCAGCAAAGTAATTCTTAAATAACTGCCAGACCCAGTTCAGTAGGATCAGACCGATGGCCAGAGCCAGAAATACCTGATACATGCTCTCGGCTGCGGGGAAATATCTTAAAAAGGTATCCATAGAGCAACCCAGAGCACCTAAGACTGAAGTGGTAATAAGATCCAGAATGTTCATGACTTGCTCTGCAATCCATTCTACAATTCCATCTAAGATTCCCATTTAGGCACCCCCTTTCCTGGCTTAGCCATTCCATTTACCTCCGGCAAAGAACGGTGTAATGTAAGCCATGATGAAGCCAAGACCGTTTAAGATTGCCCAGGTGATGACGATACGCTTGAGCCATGCACGGGATTCGTCCACGGTCTTTCCAGATTTGGAAAAGTTCATCATTAAAAGAGCAACAGATGCCGTTACAACAGCAGCAATGGTAGAAATCAGGATGATCTGGTTGTAGACATCTTTCATGATCTCATTTGCTTTGTCCCACATGTTAGCTGCCAAGACCGGCTGGATATTGCATGCCAGAAGCGTAAACAGTAGGGATGCTGTGTAAATAATCCGCATGTAGTCAGGACGACGCTTTTCATTCGGCGGGTTTTCTTTGACTGTATGTTTTCTCACGTAAGTTAAACCTCCTTCATATGAA
>JBJFCA010000139.1:11155-14185 GCA_051888725.1 Lachnospiraceae bacterium | reverse complement strand
AACTCAAAATAAGTAAGTTAAAAGCGTCGGGGAGTTGACAGAATGAAAGAAAACATGCGGAAAATAATGTCACAAACAGGAATCTTGCTGATAACTCCCCTGCGCCTTTTGAAATTCTTCTCGGGCCTTGCCATTATTCAGTTGGCAGTGGCCTCTTTTTTACAAATCGGAATCGGTTCAGATTCATTTACGGTTTTTCAGCAGGGCCTTTCCAAGGTCTGCTCTGTCAGTGTGGGGACAGCAAATTTTCTGTTAACCTTTGTTCTTCTGGTCATTGTTTTTTTCCTGGACAGATCACAATTTAAAATAGGGATGGTATTATCCGTGGCATTTGCCGGGCTTTTTTTAGATGCTATGACAAAGCTGGTGAAGGCCGTTTTACCTGAGGCCCCAACGATTCCGGTGATTGCGTTGGAATTTGCGCTTACCTGTATGGTGGTATGCATAGGTTTTCCGTTGCTAAAGTCAGCAGGTCTGGGGGTAGCCCCCAACGATGCGTTGTATCTTGCCATTTCCAAACGGTCGAAAATGCCATATGGACCCGTACGCATACTTGTGGATGGCTGTTATCTGGTTATAGGTTATTTTTTGGGAGGCGTGATAGGTATCGGTACCCTGGTCTGCGTGGTGGTACTTGGACCTATGATGCAGTTTGTTATGAACCATATTATCAGACAGGATATTTCATCCTGAATTATTCTGCACCGTTGCTGAAACTTTTAATGGATATAATATTTTGGCGAGGATGCATTGAAAATGCAGAATTATCAAAAGAGAAGGGAGATTTTTATGTCAAAAAAACCGGTGCAGCAGTACATAATAGAACCAAAATCAGCAGAGGAAATGTTTACGGACAGAGAGGAACCAAGGGCGGCATTTTGGGAGATTTACAACAATATACAGCCGGGGGAATATGAGATTATACACTATTATGGAATAGGTGGAATAGGTAAGACTACGCTGCTGAAGCAAATACAATTGGAGATAAGCAAAAAGTTTAATGACACCAACAAGATGAGCATCTATTATAATTTTGAAAAAAATCAGTCAAAAGAGGACTTCCTGTTCGTTCTTTCACGTCAGATTATGCTGCGTAATAAGGAGGCCAAGTTCCCTGTTTTTGACTATGCATTTGAAAGGTGGATGACAGATGCCGGAAAAACCAAAGCAGAAATAGACAGTTATGTTTCGACGAAGGAGAATGAAATTCTGACCTTAGAGGGAGCCATTGACCAGATCAGTGGAATTGCCAGTGATTTTTTGCCCTTTGTGAATGTGGCAACAGCGGCTGCAAAAGGGATTATCAGTCTGTGTGAGAAGGAATCTTTGAAACTTATTTTGACTAATAATGAAAACAGAAGAATTATTTATGAAATCAATTCTCGAAAAGGAGAGGAGATTGGAAAAAATCTTGTCAGGTATTTTGCCCATGATGCGCTTAAGATTTTTCATAAATTCACCAGCCCATTTGTAATTCTGTTAGATGGGTATGAAGCTTTGGTAAACATTTTAAGGGACGGAGATGAGAGAGCGAACCTTGCAGATGCCTGGATCCATAGAGAGGACGACGGCCTGGTGCGTCAATTGCCGAATGTATGTTGGGTAGTGGCAGGAAGAGAACAGCTACAATGGGATAAAGAGTTATTGCCGGATAATCAAAAGCATTTGATGGGACAAATTTCGCCTGTGGACGCCAGAGGTTATTTCAATCAGATTGGTCTCCTGGATGATGAACTGATTGAAGAATTATACAGACTTACCAGCGGAACACCGGTATACATGGACTGGTGTTATAAAAAATATCTCCAGCTATCAGAACATAAGGAAGCCGGTCATCAGCTTAGAATAGATGATTTTGGTAAAAGTACAGTGGAGCTGGCAGAGCGTTACTTAAGAGATATGTCCTCGGTCCATCAGAATACGGTGCGGCTCATGTGTTGCCTGCCTGACATCTGGGATAACGAAATGTTTTCATGGGTTGCCCGGAAAGCAGGTTATCTGGAATGTCTGGGAGAAGAGGGAAATAAGATTAAGGAATTGTCTTTGATTGAAAAGCTGGACAATTCTTTTAGGGTGCATGAAACCTTCCGGACGGTTGTTACCAATGTGATCGACGAGGATAAACGGGAACAATTATCAGAAATTGTTTTTCAATATCTTGTTGCGATATTGGATGGCGAGTGTACTGTGAGAGAAAAATCCGTCATTATAAGAAGTTATGTTCAGTCATTGGAGCGGATTGGACAATGGGTGAAGTGGAATGATGAGAAGTTGAGCAGGTTAGCAGATTGTGTTCTTGCTTTAGATAAGGAGTGTAATAATCAGGAAAAACTGGATATAGCATTAAAAATCTGTAAGTATATTAAGGAAAAAGTGAATGACGAGGAAAATGTCAGCTATCTGAAAGGACTGCATTATGTTGCAAAGTCATACAGTGATATTGGCGATTATAAAAATGCGAAAGAACTAAGGGAAAAGGTGTATGAAGCCCGGAAGCGGATACTGGGAGAAGAACACCCGGATACGTTGATTAGCCTGACTAATCTGGCAAAATCCTATAGTGATTTAGGAGATTATGAGAAGTCGAGGGAGTTAGGGGAAAAGGTGTGTGAAGCCCAGAAGCGGCTATTGGGGGAGGAACATCCGGATACTCTGGCCAGCCTTCATAATCTGGCAATTTCCTATGGCATTTTGGGAGATTATGAGAAATCGAAAGAGTTAGGAGAAAAGGTGTATGAAGCCCGGAAGCGGATACTGGGGGAGGAGCATCCGGATACGTTAGTCAGCCTGAATAGTCTGGCTTTTTCCTATGGTGATTTAGGAGATTATGAGAAGTTGAAGGAATTGAGGGAAAAAGTATATGAGGCGCAGAGCAGGGTGCTGGGAGAGGAACATCCGGATACCCTGATCAGCTTAAATATTCTGGCAATCGCTTATAGTGATTTAGGAGATTATGAGAAATCGAGGGAATTAAATGAAAAGGCGTATGAAGCCCAGAAGCGGGTGCTGGGAGAGGAACACCCGGACACC
>JBJFCA010000139.1:0-11055 GCA_051888725.1 Lachnospiraceae bacterium | reverse complement strand
TGAAAAGGCGTATGAAGCCCAGAAGCGGGTGCTGGGAGAGGAACACCCGGACACCTTGATCAGCCTGAATACTCTGGCAGCGTCTTATGGTGTTTTAGGAGATTATGAGAAGTTAAAGGAGTTAAGTGAAAAGGCGTATGAAGTAGAAAAACGGGTGTTTGGAGAGGAGCATCCGAATACTTTAACCGGTCTTCATACTCTGGCAATTTCCTATGGTGCGACAGGAGATTATGAGAAGTCAATAGAGTTACTGGAAAAGGTATATGAAGCCCGGAAACGGGTGCTGGGAGAGGAGCATCCGAATACACTGGACAGTTTAAACAGCCTTGCGCAAATATATGACGAACTGGGTATTTGAAAAAGCAATAGAATTATTATTGTCATATTTCTTTTTCATACTGCATATATATCATTAGAAAGAAATTCGTAAAGGACGGTATTGTGAGATAGCGTTCAGAAATGGATGAGCGGTATGGAAAATGGGGACAAGATTTTTTACCAGAAAAAAATCATTTATCTGGATTATATGGAGCGAGACAATAAAATTAAAAATGGCGGATTTATCAAATGGGAAGCACGAGGCCGGGAAAGCCGAATTCAGATTCATATCCGGGGACTGTATCCGACAGATTCCCTGGATGGTGAATTGCAGCTTTTGTCATGGGGAGTTGCCTATACGGCAGACCGCATCCGTCTTAGCTACGGAACGGGGGAATATGCGGGGATCTGGCATAATGACGATCTTGCCGGGACAGGAATATCCTACGAGGATTGTGACGGTATTGTCATAAAATTATCCCATACACGACTGCTAAAGGGAATATGGCGTAACCGTAAAGCAAAAAGAGATATCGAAGAACCTGTGGAAGCAACGAAACCGGAAGAGCCTGCAGAAGCTATGAAAGCCGTAGAAATCCCGAAAGCAACGAAACCGGAAGAGCCTGCAGATACCATAGAAATCGCAGAAATCCCGGAAGCAACGAAACCGGAAGAGCCTGCGGATACCATAGAAATCGCAGAAATCCCGGATACAACGAAACCGGAAGAGCCTGCAGAAGCCATGGAAGCTACAGAAATCCCGGAAGCAACAAAACCGGAAGAACTTGCGGAAACCATGGGCACCGCAGCTGCAACGGAAACGGCAAAACCGAAACAGATGCAGATACTGCCCAATAAGTGGGAACAGTTAAACCGTATCTATCCGAAGATACAGCCGTTTGGAGATGTGCGGGAGTATTTATCCATTGCACCATGCGATTTTATCATATTGTCAGAGCATTATCAGGAGCTGGTGCAAAACAGTTTCCTGCTGCATGGATACTATAATTACGGACATCTGATTCTGACAAAGATCAGGGAAGGATTAGAAGAAAACTATTATCTGGGCGTACCGGGTGTCTATTTTGAGAGAGAAAAACAGGCAGCGTTGCTGTTTGGATTTGAAGGATTTGAAGGGGACGGTGAAGCCGTCACGGACGGCAGCTTTGGCTATTACATGAAGCATGTTGAAATATGAAATCCGGCATCTTTACACGCCTTCTCCACAAAAGCTTGGGATAAAACTGCTTTCGGCAGCTTCCCCTTCCTGTATATAGCCATTTTCGATTCCAATAGAAATACAGTAATCAATGAGGGCGTTGTATTCCTTGTGGGATACACGCCTGTTTAATTCCGGCATGTCAGGAAAATGCTTTATGGGTGTATACTGGCTCATAATGCTTAACAGGACATCATCCCCATAGGTTTCATGCAAATAGGAAAGAACCTTTTTGGAGTCTGCTAAGTGACCGGGCAGCATCATGTGCCGTACAATAACACCGGAACGCATAAGCCCGGTTTGGGAATCCATTACCGGTCTGCCGGTCTGTCTTACCATTTCCGCAATTGCAGCGGATGCTGTCTCAAAGTAGTCCGGTGCGGCGGAATACTTCGTGGAAAGTCTTACAGAATAATATTTCAGATCCGGCAGGTAGATATCTACAAGTCCCTGCAGTGCGCGCAGGACCTCGGGCTTTTCATAGCTGCCGGTATTGTAAACAACAGGGACGGTTAGTCCCTCTTTTTTTGCCTCTTTTAAAGCAAGGATGATTTCCGGAATATACTGTGTAGGGGTAATCAGATTAATATTACACGCCCCCTGTTCTTGCAGAGAGAGAAAGATTTCGGAAAGATGGTGGGGTGTAATACATTTAGGAGAAGCCTCTCCGGAAGCATGCCCGGTGGAAATAGCGGCATTCTGGCAATAGACGCAGTGTAGGGGACAGCCGCAGAAGAAAACAGCGCCGGAACCGGCACCGCCGCAGATACAGGGCTCTTCCCAAGGATGCAGAGCCGCTCTTGCCACCCATAAACCGTCACTTTCTCCACAGTATCCTGTGTTTCCGCTTTTTCTTTCCGCATCGCATTCTCTTTTACACAGCCTGCAGCCCATGCCTATCCTCCTTCTTGTGAAGTGAACCTGTCCGCAGACAGATCCTGTCAATAGAAAATAAAACGTGCATACGGATTCAGGTAGACACTCCTGTGCGGTACTTTTGAAATCGACTCCGCCAGGCACCCTTACGGCACATGGACGGTTCCGCTTAGTGCTGCTGTGTTCCCACCCTGACACGGTTCGCAGATGTCCATTGCGTAAGACCCAAACATCAACATCGATTCAAAATGCCTGCCACAGAAATGCCTGCCTGAAGGCATATGCACGGCTTATTAAGTATATCGGGTTTTAAAAAAAGTGTCAAGGGGCTTTACGAATATCAGTATCCTTTTCTGTTTTCAGCCGAAGCCGGAGTTCCTTAAAGAAATCAGTCAGCATACGGCTGCACTCATCCTGTAAAATCCCGGTGGTGATGGCAGCCTGGTGATTGAATTCCGGCATATTCAAGATGTTTAGAATGGACCCGGCGCAGCCTGCCTTGGGATTCATGCAGCCGATATACACTTCAGGAATACGTGCCTGGACGATGGCCCCGGCACACATCTGACATGGCTCTAAGGTCACATAGAGTCTGCAGTCTTCCAGTCTCCAGTCGCCGATAAACTTACTTGCCTTTCTGATGGCAATGATCTCTGCGTGGGACAATGTATTTTTATCGGTTTTACGGCGGTTGTAGCCTCTGCCGATAATTTTGTCCTGATAAACGATTACGCAGCCAATGGGCACTTCGCCCAGCCGGTAGGCTTTTTTTGCCAGCCGGATCGCTTCTTTCATATATTTTTCATGTTCTTCCATTGTGGTTCCCCCACTTGCGTTTTCTTATCTTTATGTTATGATATTGATTATAACTGGAATCAGAAAAAGAGGCAATATAAATGCAGATACATGGATTTAACAAAACAACTTTACTGGATTATCCGGAACATGTGGCAGCCACCATTTTTACAGGGGGCTGTAATTTTTGCTGCCCGTTTTGTCACAATGGGGAACTGGTACTGCATCCGGGGGATTTTCCGCTGATTACGGAAGAAGAAATCATGGGCTTTTTAAGGAAACGCAAGAATGTCCTTTCCGGTGTCTGCATAACCGGCGGAGAACCTACACTGCAGCCGGATCTGATGGATTTTGTGATAGGCATTAAAGAGCTTGGACTTTTGGTGAAACTGGATACCAACGGTTATGAACCACGGGTACTGCGCAGCCTGTTAGAGCAGGGACTCTTAGATTATGTGGCAATGGATCTGAAAAACAGCAGGGAAAAATATGCCGTGACAGTCGGAAAGAAAGATTTTGAAATCGAGAGGATTGAGGAGAGTGTTTCCCTTCTTTTACATAGCAGCATACCTTATGAATTCCGGACAACTGTGGTGAAGCAGCTTCATGAGGAAGAGGATTTTGCCAAAATGGGGCAGTGGATCAAGGGGGCTAAAGCCTATTATATCCAGTCCTACCGGGATAATGAGAATGTGATACAGAGAGGCTTTTCGGCCTATGAAAAAGAAGAATTGGAAAGATGTGCAGAGATCATACAGCCCTATGTGAAAAGGGTCGGACTGCGTGGTGTGGAGTAAGGAAAGATATGAGTAAGTATTTCAAGAAATATATTGGAGATAAGGCATTTTATACCATGGTTTTGGGAGTGGTGATGCCTATTATGATCCAGAACGGCATTACAAATTTTGTAAGTCTTCTGGATAATATTATGGTGGGCAGAGTGGGAACGGAACAGATGTCCGGGGTAGCGATTGTCAATCAGCTTTTCTTCGTTTTTAATCTGGGAATTTTCGGTGTCCTTTCCGGAGCCGGTATTTTTGGTGCACAGTTTTACGGATGCGGCAGGCATGACGGCGTACGGCATACCTTCCGGTTTAAGCTGATATCTGTTTCCCTGGTGACGCTGTTTTCCTGCCTTTTGTTCTATTTTGCAGGGGATGCGCTGATTAACCTTTATTTACATGAAGAGGCAGGAACAGATCCTGCGGCACTGGTGGCAGCGCTGCATTATGGGAAGAATTATCTTTTGGTGATGCTTCTGGGTATTCCTCCCTTTGCCCTCTGTCAGTGCTATACCAGTACCCTGCGGGAATGCGGAGAGACAGTGCTGCCCATGAAAGCCAGCATGGTGGCAGTAACGGTAAATATGTGCTTAAACGGGCTTCTGATTTTCGGTCTGCTCGGATTTCCCAGGCTTGGCGTGGTGGGTGCCGCCATTGCTACCGTTATCGCCAGGTATACGGAAATGATTATTGTTTTGATCTATACCCACAGACATGCCGATCGCTATCCTTTTATAAAAGAAGCATACAGGAGTTTTTATATACCCGGTAGTCTGATTTCCAAGATTTTAATCAAGGGAACACCGCTTATGCTGAATGAGCTTATGTGGGCCATGGGGATGGCTGTTATGTCACAGTGCTATTCCATGAGGGGTCTGGATGTGGTGGCAGGCATGAATATCTCTTCCACCATTTCCAATCTGTTCGGTATTGTGTATCTGTCCATGGGCAGCGCGGTTGCCATTATTATCGGACAGCTTTTGGGAGCCGGTAAAATGGAAGAAGCGAAGGATACCGATACAAAGCTTATTGCATTTTCCGTGATGATCTGTCTGGGAGTCGGAGTGGTGCTGATGCTTTTGGCGCCGCTGTTCCCTATGATTTATAATACCTCTGATAAGGTAAGAGAGCTTGCGACCGGATTTATCCGAATCGTTGCTATTTATCTGCCGGTCAATGCCTTTTTAAATACCTGTTATTTTACAATCCGTGCCGGTGGCAGAACGATTATTACTTTTTTGTTTGACAGTGTCTTTGTATGGGTGGTCAGCATTCCCTGTGCATACATCCTGAGCCGGTATACGAATCTGCCGATAACACCGCTGTATTTCTATTGTCTGCTGCCGGATCTGTTGAAATGCCTGATTGGCTTTATCATGGTGAAAAAAGGAATCTGGATCAGCAATTTGGTAGAAAATGAAGAAAACCTATTGACAAGGTAGGTTTAGTAGGTGTATAACAATAACATCAAATCAAAATGGAAGTCAAATCAGAGGAGGACATCATCATGGCAAAGGTTTATACATCAGCAGATCAGTTAATCGGTAAGACACCTTTACTGGAGCTTACCCATTTAGAAGAAGAATACGGATTAAAAGCGAAAGTTCTGGCAAAACTGGAATATTTCAATCCGGCAGGTTCCGTAAAGGACCGTGTGGCAAAGGCAATCTTAGATGATGCAGAGGCGACAGGGAAGCTCACCAAAGACTCTGTGATCATTGAGCCTACATCCGGCAATACCGGTATCGGCCTTGCTGCAGTGGCAGCAGCCAGAGGATACAGAATTATCATTGTAATGCCGGAAACCATGTCAGTGGAAAGAAGACAGCTGATGAAAGCCTATGGTGCTGAGCTGGTACTTTCTGAAGGCGCAAAGGGAATGAAAGGTGCCATTGCAAAAGCCGAAGAGCTGGCAAAGGAGATTCCCGGAGGCTTTATTGCAGGACAGTTTGTAAATCCTGCTAATCCCAAAGCACATTTTGAAACAACGGGTCCGGAAATTTTTGAGGATACAGATGGCGAAGTAGATATTTTTGTAGCAGGTGTCGGTACCGGCGGTACCGTAACAGGTGTGGGTAAGTACTTAAAGTCCAGGAAGCCTGCTGTCAAGGTAGTAGCAGTAGAGCCTGCTTCTTCTCCTGTATTATCTAAGGGAACGCCCGGCGCACATAAGATTCAGGGTATCGGAGCCGGATTCGTACCGGATGTTCTGGATACCAAAATCTATGACGAGGTCTTCCCCGTAGCGGATGAAGATGCTTTCAAAACAGGCAGAGAAATTGGTCATAAGGAAGGCGTGCTGGTAGGAATTTCTTCCGGTGCGGCAGTGTATGCGGCAATCGAAGTGGCAAAACGTCCGGAAAACGAAGGCAAGACTATTGTGGTGCTGCTTCCCGATACCGGAGACAGATACCTTTCTACAGCATTATTCGCAGAGTAATGGCATACAACCGCTTCTTTGCGTTTTACTGTCAGTGCCTGTGGCAGGCGCCACTCATGGCACAGTGACTACAACTGCCGCCGCAGGAGGACTTCCCGCTTTTCTTCTCCTTTACCATGTAGCAGATAATGCCTGTCACAATCAGGATAAGAAGCAGAGTGATGATGATGGTTGCAAGCATAGAGGATACTCCTTTCCTTAAGCAATTGTATTAGGTTTATTTTACTTTTTTAGTAAGTCTGGTGGCTTCCTTGTAGGGTCGAAACAGCATGATAAGCATACCTGCGAGCAGTGTGGTGGCAACAATCAGACCGGGTATACTCAAATTTCCGGTGAAGGCATTGCCAAACTGTTCAATCATCAGAGCAATGACATAAGCAAAGCCACACTGATAGCCGATTGCAAACCAGGTCCATTTGGCAGAGTTCATTTCCCGCCGGATGGCACCAATTGCTGCAAAGCAGGGAGCACAAAGCAGGTTAAATACTAAGAAGGAATAACCGCTGATAACAGTAAATGCACTTGCAAGGTTCTGGTAAACAGTGCCGTCTCCGCCACCATACAGGATGCCCAGTGTGCCGACGATGTTCTCCTTTGCCACAAGACCTGTGATGGATGCAACGGCAGCCTGCCAGTTACCCCAGCCAAGCGGCAGGAAAATCCAGGCAATTGCATTACCGATGGCAGCCAGGATAGAATGGTCAATTTCCTCTTCGGAAAGCATGCGGAAAGCACCATCTACAAATCCAAAGTATGTCGTAAACCATACTAAGATGGTAGAGAGCAGAATGATGGTCCCTGCCTTTTTTATAAAGGACCAGCCTCGTTCCCACATGGAACGAAGGACATTGCTTAACGTCGGCATGTGGTAAGCGGGAAGTTCCATGACAAAAGGTGCCGGATCTCCTGCAAACATTTTAGTCTTCTTTAACATGATTCCGGAAATAATAATTGCTGCCATACCTATGAAGTAGGCGGATGTTGCAACCCACGGTGAACCGCCGAAGATTGCACCCGCAATCATGGCGATAAAGGGCACTTTGGCACCACAGGGAATAAAGGTTGTTGTGATAATGGTCATACGGCGGTCACGTTCATTTTCGATGGTTCGGGATGCCATAATACCCGGTACGCCGCAGCCGGTTCCTACCAGCATGGGGATGAAGGATTTGCCTGAGAGACCAAATTTACGGAAGATACGATCCAGTACAAACGCAATACGGGACATATACCCACAGGCTTCCAGAAATGCCAGTAAGAAAAACAACACTAACATCTGGGGAACGAAACCGAGTACGGCGCCCACCCCTGCCACAATACCGTCAAGAATCAGTCCTTTGAGCCAGTCTGCAGCACCTACGGCAGTCAGCCCGTTTTCAATCAGTACAGGGATACCGGGAATCCAGATACCGTAGGCAGAGGTATCCGGAGCACCGTAGGAATCCTTATATTCTGTACTAAGATAAGCATCTACGGCAGCTTCAAGATCTGCTCTGGAGGCGTTAAGATGATCGGTTATTTCCAGGGTTTCCTCATCTTCTATTGCATAAACTACTGTGGCGTCATCCGGCGTCAGGGAAAGCAATTCCGCTAAAGCTGCTTCGGCACCTTCTTTGGAGTAATCTTCAGATTCGGGATTCACTGCATCAGCAATATCATCAGTACCGTATTCGGAAATGAATGTATCGATGATGAGATCAGAATCCCCGTATTCTTCGACAGCCTCTTCATAAGCGGAGGTTCCAATGCCGAAAAGGTGCCAGCCGTCACCGAAAAGACCGTCATTTGCCCAGTCTGTGGCAGAAGCACCGACCGTCATCATGGCAAGGTAGTAAACAAGAAACATGATGAGTGCAAAAATAGGAAGTCCTAAAAAACGGTTGGTAACAATCTTGTCAATTTTGTCGGAGGCGGAAAGCTTTCCGGCGTTCTTTTTCCTGTAGCAGGCTTTTATGATGGAAGAAATATAAACATATCTTTCATTGGTAATGATACTTTCCGCATCATCATCCAGTTCTTTTTCAGCTGCCGCGATATCCCTTTCAATATGCTCCATTGTTGCCGGAGCAACAGAAAGTTTCGATAAAACCTTGTCGTCACGTTCAAATATTTTAATGGCGTACCAGCGCTGCTGCTCTTCCGGCATATCATGCAGGGCAGCTTCCTCAATATGGGCAATGGCATGTTCTACCGCTCCTGAAAATGTGTGCATGGGAATGGTTCTGGCATTCCTGGCCGCATCAATTGCGGCATTGGCAGCTTCCATGATACCGGTGCCTTTGAGGGCGGAGATTTCGACTACCTTGCAGCCCAACTGCCGGGAAAGCTCATCAGTGTTAATGATGTCGCCGTTTTTCTTTACGAGGTCCATCATGTTGATGGCAACGACAACAGGAATACCAAGCTCGGTCAACTGCGTGGTCAGATAAAGGTTACGCTCCAGGTTGGTGCCGTCGATAATATTCAGAATTGCACCGGGACGCTCGTCAATCAGGTAATTACGCGCCACCACTTCCTCTAAGGTATAGGGAGAAAGTGAATAAATACCGGGCAGGTCAGTAATAATGACATCATCATGTTTTCTCAGCTTTCCTTCTTTCTTCTCTACAGTAACGCCCGGCCAGTTTCCAACAAACTGGTTAGAGCCGGTCAGCGCATTAAACAATGTGGTTTTACCACAGTTTGGATTGCCCGCAAGGGCGATTCGCAAATCCATTGTTCTCCTCCTTACTCTACATCAATCATTTCCGCATCTGCTTTTCGCAAAGAAAGCTCATAACCGCGAACGGTAATTTCAATGGGGTCACCTAATGGCGCCACTTTTCGGATGGTAACTTCCGTACCCTTGGTAAGACCCATGTCCATGATGCGGCGTTTCACGGCACCTTCTCCACGTAGTTTTATAATTCTTACTGTTTCACCGATTTTTACATCCTTCAACGTTTTCATGCTTCTGTGCTCCTTTCTGTCATGTTTCTTCTAATTTTATATCATGTTTTATATCATGATTTTCATGGCCATTTCCCGGTCTATGGCAACACGTGATTCTTTGACATTTACAATCACATTGCCGCCAAGAGTGTTCACAATGGTAACAGTACCCCCCACGACAAAGCCCAGATTTTCAAGATGTTTTTTGACTTCGGGACTGCCTCCAACTTTTTTGATCGTGTTTTCTTCCCCGATATCCGCAAGATTTAATGGCATCATAGACCTCTCTCACCTGCTTTCCCTGAACGATTAGCATATGCTAACTGGTAGCGCAAAAAAAATCGGCATATGCCTGTAAAAATATCTTTTATGAGTTGATACGCAAGTTAGCGGTAGCTAACTACGTGAATAATCATAGACGCGATTTTGTAATTTGTCAATACTTTTTGGAAAACAAAATTGAAAATAGTATATTGCCTATACATAATATGTGATATAATGAAATTGCTTTTAAGAAAAGGAGGTTCAGGATTATGGAATTAAAATTTTATATTTGTGAGCATTGCGGAAACATTGTTGTGAAAGTGAAAGATGCAGGAGTACCGGTAATGTGCTGCGGACAGAAGATGAACGAAATTATCCCGGGCACAACAGATGCGGCAGTTGAAAAGCATGTGCCTGTTTATGCGAAAGAAGGCAATCTGATTACGGTTACCGTTGGTGCGGTTGCACATCCCATGCTTGCTGAGCATTACATCGAATGGATCGTACTGCAGACAAAACAGGGATATCAGATCAAATATCTGAAACCGGAAGAAAAACCGGAGGCTGTTTTCGCCCTCAGTGATGCTGATGATGCAGAAGCAGTCTATGCATATTGTAATCTGCACGGACTCTGGAAAACAGAAGTGAAATAAATCAGACAGGAAAAGGAAGTACGCTTATGCAATTGCAGGAATCAGGAGAAATGTATCTGGAAACCATACATATTCTGTCTTTGAAACAATCCCATGTGCGTTCACTGGATGTGGCAGAATACATGGGCTTTTCAAAGCCCAGTGTCAGCAGGGCAGTCCGTATCTTAAAAGAAAACGGTTACCTTTTTATGGACGAAGACGGGTTTCTTACACTGTCAGACAGCGGCAGAGAAGTGGCAGAAAAAATTTATGACCGGCATACCACGCTGACAGCAATGCTCCTGGATCTCGGAGTGGATGAGAAAACCGCAGCAGAAGATGCCTGCAGGATGGAGCATGCAATCAGCGATAAATCCTTTGCAGCAATCAAGGAACACTTACGTAAAGCACATCATCAGAAGCTGAACTTCTGATGATGTGCTTTTGATTAGTGCTTAATCCTCTTATCCAGTCTGGTGGCCAGATGCGTACCGATACTCTGGAACAGCTGTACCAGAAGAATCAGGATGATAACGGCAAACAGCATCACCAGATATTTATAGCGGTAGTAACCGTAGTTAATGGCAATTTTGCCCAGTCCGCCACCGCCTATGATACCGCTCATGGCGGTGTAGCCTAAAATCGTGGTAATGGCGATTGTGGCATTGGAAATCAGAGAAGGCACACTCTCCGGAATCATGACCTTTGTAATGATCTGGAAGGGGGATGCACCCATGCTCTGGGCAGTTTCAATGATATTAGGATTCAGCTCTCTTAAGCTGCTTTCCACCAGCCTTG
>JBJFCA010000138.1:0-2976 GCA_051888725.1 Lachnospiraceae bacterium | reverse complement strand
CGGCTGTCCGGCACTTACGAAGAACGAAGACGGTACCATTTCCATTGACACCACAATGTGCAACGGCTGCGGACTTTGCAGGAATCTTTGCATGTTTGATGCCATTGAGACCTGTGCAAGGTAAGGGGGTAGTATTGTGAAGACAAAAAATATTATGATTGTCGGCGTGGGAGGACAGGGAACGCTCCTCACAAGCCGTATACTCGGCGGTATGACAAGAGCCGCAGGATATGATGTAAAATTATCGGAAGTACACGGTATGGCACAGCGTGGCGGAAGTGTGGTGACGTTTGTACGCTACGGCACTGAGGTGGCAGAACCCATCGTGGAAGAAGGCCAGGCAGATGTACTGATTGCCTTTGAAAAACTGGAAGCACTCAGATATGCTCATTTCCTGAAAAAAGACGGCGTCATTATCGTGAATGACTGGAGAATCGATCCGATTACCGTGGTAACAGGTGCGGCAGCTTATCCGGACAATATCATTGAAAACCTTTCCAAAGAACATAAAGTATATGCCATCAAGGCTATGGAAGAAGCAGAGAAGATCGGCAATGTAAAAGCATTCAATGTCATCGTTCTGGGGCTTGCGGCAAGGCATATGGATTTTGAGAAAGAAACCTGGCTTTCCGTGATAGAACAAACCGTACCGCCTAAAACGGTGGATATTAATAAGAAGGCATTTTTAACAGGATTTGAGGGAGGAGAAAACGCATGATCTGGAACGAGGCAAAAGAATGTATGAGCAGGGACGAAATGACTGCCCTGCAGAGCGCACGACTTGTAAAAATGGTAGAACGTGTCTACTACAATGTACCTTTTTACCGCAAAAAGATGCAGGAAATGGGGCTGGAGCCGGGGGATATCAAAGGCATTGAAGATATTACCAAGCTTCCCTACACGACGAAAAACGATCTTCGCGACAATTACCCATTCGGACTGCTTGCGGTACCCCGCTCGGAAATCGTGAGGGTACATGCGTCAAGCGGTACGACAGGTAAGGCAACGGTAGTGGCATACACCAGAAAGGACCTGGATCTTTGGAGCGAATGTGTTGCCAGATCCTTCAGCATGGCAGGTGTAACCAGAGATGATACCATCCAGATTGCTTACGGCTACGGTCTGTTTACAGGCGGTCTCGGTGCCCATGCAGGTGCGGAAAGACTTGGCGCCATGGTAGTGCCCATGTCCACCGGCAATACCAAGAAGCTGGTTACCATGATGAAGGACTTTGATGTGACAGCCATTGCCTGCACACCGTCCTATCTGTTACATATAGCAGAGACGCTGGAAGAAGCCGGAGATCTTGACAAGATCAAATTAAAATGTGCAATCTGCGGTGCCGAGCCCTGGACGGAAAACATGCGTAAGCAGATTGAAACAAAGCTGCACATTCATGCCCATGATATCTACGGCTTAAGTGAAGTTTTAGGACCGGGTGTGGCCTGTGACTGTGAATACCATAAGGGACTGCATGTACAGGAGGATCATTTTATTCCGGAAATCGTTGATCCGGATACCCTGGAGCCGCTTCCGGCAGGTGAAACGGGCGAGCTGGTATTTACGACGATTACAAAGGAAGGACTGCCCATTTTAAGATATCGTACGAGAGACCTTACCAGCATTGATTACGCACCTTGTGAATGTGGCAGAACCACAGCACGTATCAGCCGCTTTAAGGGTCGTTCCGATGATATGCTGATCATCCGCGGTGTCAATGTCTTCCCCAGCCAGATTGAATCTGCACTGCTTGAGATGGGTGAAGTGGCACCTCATTATCTGATGATCGTGGATCGTGTGAATAACCTGGATACGCTGGAAATCCAGGTAGAAGTAGAAGAAAGATTTTTCTCGGATGAGATTAAGGAACTGGAAAAACTTACCAAGAAGATTGCAACGGTTATCCAGCATGCCATTGGTCTTGCCGTTAAAGTGAAGTTAGTGGAGCCCAAGACCATTGAACGAAGCATGGGCAAAGCCGTTCATGTAATCGACAACCGTAAATTAATTTAGAGGGAAAAGAAAAAGGAGGGTTACATTATGTTTATTAAGCAGTTATCCGTTTTTATCGAAAACAGGGAAGGCAGACTGGAAGAGGTACTGGATGTATTAAAACAGAATGACATTAATATCGTTTCCTTAAGCCTTGCAGATACCAGTGATTACGGACTTTTACGTCTCTTGGTCACCAAGCCCGAGGAGGCACAGAAGGCACTGACGGAGAGCGGATTTTCCGCAATGCTTACCGATGTACTGGGCGTGAAGCTGATGCATAAGGTAGGATGCCTGCAGGAACTTCTGGAAGTCATCTGCAAATCTCATATCAATATTGAATATATGTATGCACTTTCTACCGGAACGGATGATGCATCCATCGTTTTAAAGACTTCCGATCTTAAGAAGGCCGCAGACATTTTGCAGGATACGGATATTGAACTGGTAACACAGGAAGAGATCCGGACATCCCGGTTATAGAAAAAACAAAAATAAGATGAGGGTAAAGAGATGATAGTGAAAATATTGCTTCTGGTACTGTTCTTCGCCATGATGATTGGTATCGGAATTTATTCCCGTAAACATGCTACCAATGTGGATGGCTTTGTGCTGGGCGGCAGAAATGTGGGTCCCTGGCTGACGGCATTTGCTTATGGTACCTCCTATTTCAGTGCCGTGGTTTTTGTCGGTTATGCAGGACAGTTCGGATACAAATACGGTATTTCCGCTACCTGGATTGGTATCGGTAATGCACTGATCGGTTCCCTGCTTGCATGGATTATTCTGGGCAGACGTACCCGTATTATGAGTAAACATCTGCAGGCAAAGACCATGCCGGATTATTTTGGAAAGAGATTTGACAGCAATGCGCTCCGTGTAACGGCAGCAGTGATCTCCTTTATATTCCTGATTCCCTATACCGCTTCCGTTTATAACGGTCTGTCCAGACTGTTTGAGATGGCATTTGACATTCCTTATACG
>JBJFCA010000137.1:0-14219 GCA_051888725.1 Lachnospiraceae bacterium | reverse complement strand
TAAGGCGTTTGGTGTTGATCTCATCCGCCAGTTCCAGCTGGGCATACAGATATGCTGCATTCATATCACTGGGCAGATAGGACGAACCGTAATTGACCCATGTATATTTGTCGATCTGTCCTCTGAAATACTTGGAACGGTTGGTACCCTTCTCCCTGATAATCTCCGCATCTTCCACATATTTTTCATCTCTGATTAAAATGGCTCCACCCTCACCCATGCTGTAATTCTTGGTCTCATGGAAGGAGTAACAGCCAAAATCACCGATGCTTCCCAGCGCCCTGCCCTTATAGGCAGACATCACGCCCTGAGCTGCATCCTCTATGACAAGTAAATTGTGACGCTTTGCAATCTCCATGATGGTATCCATTTCACAGGCAACGCCCGCATAATGTACCGGCACAATGGCTCTTGTCCGCTCTGTAATGGCTTCTTCAATTTTTGTTTCATCAATATTCATGGTGTCCGGTCTGATATCCACAAATACCGGTTCCGCTCCCCGGAGTACAAATGCGTCAGCCGTCGATACAAAAGTATAGGCAGGCATAATGACTTCATCACCGGGTCTGATATCTGCAAGAAGTGCCGCAAGCTCTGTTGCATGGGTACAGGAAGTAGTCAGCAGACATTTGGTGCTTCCGGTCTTTTCTTCCAACCAGGCATTGCATTTTCTGGTAAATTCCCCATCACCGCAGATCTTCTGATTCTCTACGGCAACCTTAATATATTCCAGTTCTTTTCCCGTATAAGGCGGTACATTAAAGTTTATCATAGCCCTTCCTCCATTCGCAAACGCAATTTATTTTATCAAATTATAGCTAAGTTGTATACAAGATGTATCATAAAGCCCGAATTTTTCATTTTCAAAGCAGCCTTCATAAGAAGCCTCGTTCATATATTCCATCAGGAGCCTGAACTTTTCGTCCGACGCTACATAAGCAATGTCACTGTCAGCAAAACCGGCTTCCCGCAATGCTTCCTCGCCGCCTTTTAAATAGAGCACATAGCGTTTTTCCAGCAGAACCACCGGCAGCACATCCTGCCCGATTGTTTCCTGTAATGCCTCTTCCATCACATCTTTGCCATAGGAAGCAAGGTCCGGCCAGGGATTGAACGCAGACGGCATACCAAGATAAAAGCTCATGGACGGAATATCTCCATACAGGATTACCTCTCTGCCGGACAGGGAATTGTCTGCCACATAATCACCAATCTCCTGCATCCAGTCGGCTCTTTCCCTCTCCATACGGATACCGGCAAGCGCCTCGCTGCCGTTAACACGACTGTCCGTACTGCCGGTAATGCCGTGAGATTCCTGAAAGACAAAGCGAACGCCAAACCCTGTACTCTGCAGGAAGAAAAGCAGCAAAAACATACCGATAAACACTTTTAACGGAAACCATGAGAAAGAAAGCTTTATTTTCCCAAACAGTTCAAATTTCTTATTAAGTCCGAACTTAGCAAATGAATACAGCCTGCATGCCACGTACGGTGCTGCCAGAAACAGATTGTTGATGGCAGGATACAGCTTATTGTTGCTGCCAATCGGCGTAATCAGCAGAACCAGCAGTATAAACCCACCCAGAAGCTTAAATTTCTTCTCTGTTTTGGGAGCAAACACATCCACTGCGCACACGGCCATGGAAAGCATTAAGAATAAAACGGATGGACGCAGCATGGAGATATATTCGGTAAAGGAAGCCGGAGCAAAGCCCCTTGAATGCAGAAAATACAGGCAGGCCGCTGCAGCGATGATGCAGAGTGCCTGCTTCCCTTTCCTGATTTTATCCGGCAGAACAATCCATAATACATATGCCGGAATACAGAAAGCACCGATTCTTACTACCCAGTAAAGATTTTCCACATACCAGGAAACAGCCCCCAGAACCATGGAAGACGCTTTATAGTCGGATGCCGTATCCGTAATGGCAAATAACCTTTGTATCCCTTCCACATAAGACGTAAACCCGTAGCGGACTGTAATATAGCCAAGGAACACCAGAAAGGCTCCCACATAACCTGCAAGACACATACCGGTTTCCCCAAGCACCTTCCCAAACTTTTTCCGGCAGATCACCGCATAAGCCCATACACCGACAATCAGTACCATCTCGGGCAGATTGGAAAACCGTACAAACACATTCATTCCGAGGACAAAGCCTGCTGCAATCAGATATCTGCCCTGTTCGCGCTGCAGTCCCAGATACAAAAAAATCACGCAGAGGGTCAGGAAAAGATAGGTCAGATAATTATACAGCACTGCCGTAGGACACCAGCACAGGCTGATTGCGGCAAATTCGCCAAGAAATACCGTACCGGAAGACATCCTGCACGTTTTCACCAGAAAAACATAAGAAAGCAGGGCAAGCAGACTGACAATAAGCCCGGTATAAATGTTCATACCAAGCAGGGTATTCCCTCCGGGCAGCAGGGAGAAAAAATGTCCCACACAATTAGACAAATAAGTGGAAAACAGCCACATAGGGTCCATGTGGTCCGTTCCCATGTACAAAAAATTGGCATAATTATAGCCGGTATCCCGAAGGTCAATTCCTGCTGCCACATGCCGCAGCGGATAAAGAAGAAGGATCAGCGGAAATATGATATTTTCAAGCGAAATACGAATCTTTTGTTTCATATCCTGCCCACCTTATGAAATAAGAATCTGCGAACAGCATCCACACAGATACCGGCAGTAAATACGAGCACCACAGAAACCACTACGCCCAGAAGCAGGCTGCCATAGCCTGCCGGTCTGCCAACGAGAGCAAAAATCCACTCCTGCCAGCGCATGTCAAGGGATGTATGGCAGTGAAGCAGATAGACACCCAGCGTCAGTGGGGAAACAGCACAGACAATCCGGCTGAAAGCCCCCTCCTTTATGTTCATATGGGAAAATCCATAAAACAGGGCCACTGCCGCTGCCAGCACCAGAATATGATTGTAGTGATAGCAGAAGGAAAGAATATCCAGTCCCTTCCCGGTTCTTAAATAAACGGCACGCAGTGCAAAGCTTACTGCAAAAATGGCACCGCAGCAGATAAAATACATTCCAAAGGATCTTGTCTTGTTTTTGAAGAAAGGAATGCCGTACAGCCTGATATAAGCAGCCGTCAAAAAGACACAGAGATACCAGATCACATCATACCCTTGTCTGTCCGTCTCAAGGTTCATGGGTAAAATGGATTTCATGCCGCTGAATGCCACAAGCAAAAGTATAAGAAGCGTCTGAAACTGCTTCTTGTTAAGCTTTTTCACGCCGGCTGCAAGAAATGGTGCAAACAGCATCATATAAAAATACGCTGTCATGAACCAGTAATGATTTTTGGTGATCGGAAACAGGAGTCTCGCCAGATAATATATGCTGTATCCGCCCTCAGGCCGGTAACCTGTCAGATAGGAAACCACACCGATACCCGCACTGTAAAGAAAGACCTGCAGCCACAGTCTGAGCAGTTTTTTCCAGGAGAAGCTGCTTTCCACCAGAAAATACCCACTGATCAGCATATAAACATTCACTGCCACAATGCAAAGACTCTCCAGCACCCAGGCCAGATATTCAAAGCCCTGCATGGAAGGACTGTTAAGCGGTGCAAGCACACCGCCTTTTCCCAGAAAATGCAGAACTACCACCATCATCATGGCAATACAGCGCAGCAGTTCAAAATTTGCCATTCTTTTCGTACTCACCTGATTTTCTCCCATTGTCACTCTCCGTCATTTAATACCGCCATCAGTACAATATCCCGGTATTCTCCCTGTATGCACACATCATCTTTTAAGCAGGCTTCTTTCACAAAACCTGCCTTCTCATAGCTTCTGATAGCCCTCACGTTATCTGCAAATACCCGCAGAAACAGCCGGTGCAGGGAAAGCTCCCGGAATGCATACCTAATCATCAGCCGGGCCGCTTTCGTCCCGATGCCTCTGCCTCTTGCCGCTTCCTCCCCGATAAAAATACCGTACTCACCCTTATGATGAACCGGATCAATATCCCGGATATAAACACTGCCCACAGGCAGATCCTTATCTTTCAGGCAGATGATCATCTGTACCACCTTACCTGTTTCCACCATATTTTTCATCCAGTTCTCATGGGACTGTCTCGTAAAAAGCTCCTGATAGATAAAACGGGAACGGACGGCATCGGTATTTCTCCACCGGATGATCCGGTCCGTATCCCCATAGTCTATAGGACGCAGGTAGATCTGTTCATCTTCATATCTTTCCATTTATAGTCACCCATTTCCTACATGATAGGTACAGCACGTAATGCACCAAAGTTTTATGCTTATAAAACATAAGCACTCTTACAAGGAGTGCTTATGTGAAACGTATTCTTCTTATTCGCCATCAATATTTTTAAGTAATTCCCGGATTTCCTCTACGGAAAGCCATTCGGTATTGTTTCCGGAGCTGTAGGAGAAGCCTTCCGGTACTTTTTTACCTGTGGGAACTGCCTTTTTCTTATCACTCCATACCATCTGCGGATAGATGATAAAGTGTTTGTCATATTCGTAGGTATAAGGTGCGTCTTCCACCGTTACCATGATTTCATGCAGTTTTTCGCCCTCACGGATACCCACTTCCTTTGTCGCCATACCGGGTGCCATGGCTTCTGCCAGGTCTGTAATCTTAAAGGAAGGAATCTTCGAAATAAAGGTTTCACCGCCTTTTGCTTCTTCCAGTGCCTTAATGACCAGTTCCACACCCTGCTTTAAACTGATCCAGAATCTTGTCATACGGTAATCCGTGATCGGCAGCTCATTTCCGCCATTTTCCAGAATGTTGGCAAAGAACGGAATCACAGAGCCTCTGCTGCCTGCCACATTGCCATAACGGACAATGGAGAAGCTGATATCCTTCGCACCTGCGTAGGCATTGGCTGCAATGAAAAGCTTATCGGATACAAGCTTGGTGCCGCCGTATAAGTTTACGGGATTTACAGCCTTATCGGTAGAAAGTGCCACTACCTTCTTCACATTCATGTCAAGGCAGGCATCGATAACATTCTGTGCCCCGTTAATATTGGTTTTAATCGCCTCTGCAGGATTGTATTCACACGCAGGTACCTGCTTTAAGGCTGCTGCATGAATCACATAATCAACGCCTTCTAAGGCTCTCTTTAATCTTTCCTTGTCTCTGACGTCACCGATGAAGAAACGAAGCTTGTCCTTATACTCTTTAAACTCATTCTGCATCAGAAACTGCTTAAATTCATCACGGGAATAAATAATAATTTTCCTGGGATTGTAGTGTGTCAGTACATATTTGGTAAATGCCTTTCCAAAGGAACCGGTTCCTCCGGTAATCAGGATCGCTTTATCGTTTAACATAGAAAAACCATGCCTCCTAAATTTTGTTGCTGCCGTCCGTATCCCCTCCGGGACGTGCCGGGTTTTATTATACCATCTTGCAGGGAAAAAGTCACCTTTTTAACCAAAAAACTTTAAACTCACTTCCTCTGTCTGTATTAATGGTATAAAAACTGACTCTTTTCTCTTTTGCTCCCATTCCCGTATAGATATCAAGGAGACTCACGGCCCCTGCCGGCTCCCCGCCGGCACTTCGTATCATGGCATTTAAGGAATTCTGCTGACAGGTCAGTCGGATCACATCCCGCACGATAATATATCTGCCCCCCGGCTTCACGGATTCTTTCTGGGGCTCCACAATCTCCATATTCAAAAAAGCCGCCAGCTCCATTGCAATCGGAATTGCATCTTCATTGACAGGCATCAGGTAGATTCCTTTATTCTCTTCATATCCGCAATGACACATCTGACTCTCGATCATCCGCATGGCCATCCGGTAAAAAAAGTAGATCAGACAATGTTCTTCCTGCGCCAGAAGACGTACCACCGGAATTTTCTTTCCTGCAGGCGTTTCTTCCCTAAGAATCATAATATTTTCCTGATCGATCCGCCTCAGCGTATTACGGATCCAGATATCACAACGTTCCCCGGGCGGTGTCTTTGCAAAGCGAATGGCAATCTTTTCGTCAGCATCCGGCATGATGATCAGACATCCGTATTTTCTCAGCCGTTCCAGCTCCCTTTTCATATGCTGGTAAAAGGAAGTCTCTATCCTTAGAAAATAGACATCACAGCCACAGGAAAACCAGTGCAGCATGGCATCCACCAAAAGTTTTACAACGCCGTTTTCCGCTTCCTCAAGCTTTGCAAAGTCCAGGAAAAGATTCCCCCCCGAAAACTCCTCCTGTACAATTTCCTCCGTCGTATCCAAAAACAGAACGTGATTCTGCAGGCACTTCGCCGCATAAGCATCTCCCATCATACGAAGACGCATAGCAGTTTCTGCATGCAGGCAGACATAGTGATTCTCCCCTTCACTAATGAATGAATATCTCATATTCCTCTCCCACACATTACGTATAATCATGCAATCATTTTGACGCTTTATGATTATCTTAACAATTTTCAGATTTTTATGCAAGAACAGAAGACGTTTTTTTATTATTTATGACTGTTTTTGCAGAATTTTCCTGATTTTACCATATCCCCGGTTTACAGGAAAGGCCAGCAAAAGTGTCCCCGTCACCGCAAAAAACAAATATTTTACCGGCTCTGTAAGGTGCAGTTCGTTTGTGAGAAAATACAGGATTATCCCCTGACAGGCATAGATTTCCAAAGAGTATTTTCCCAGAAAATCCGTCAGGAAATTACGGACAGGAACCTTTTGCAGCATCCAAAATACCAGACCTGAAAAGAAAACACAGGAAACTGCCTTAAGCGACATATAGCACCATTCCGGCAGTCGGTACATATGAGAAAAAAGAAAGGTCATTCCAAATAAGAATATACCGGCAAGCAGACTGTACCACCAGTTTTTTCCTGAGGACGCAAATGCATCCAGTTTTTCCCGGTACTGCTGCCAGATCATACCCAGAAGAAACGCAAAAACGGAAATATAGATCCAGTAACCCCATTTCAGGGCAATACCTGCCCCGCAGTACATGAGAAGACCTGCTGCCATAAGGATATCCCGGCACAAAGGTTCTTTTGCAACACTATGTACGATCCAGAACAGAACATACAGAATGAGAATGGAAAAGAAAAACCAGCCGTTGGTCACAATCGTCGGATAGAGAAGCAGGGAACGTACAATTTCCAATGCCGTGAATTTTCTTCCGATTCCGATGAAAAAAACCAGATACAGCAGCATAAAAACAACATAATGAAGATACAGCGGCAAAATCCTGTGCAGCCAAAAGGTCTTTAGATAATCCTTCTTCGTCTGTGCCTGCACGGACAGCCCATATCCGGAAAGTGCAAAGAAAATACCTACCGACAGATATCCCGCACTCTGAATTAACAAAAAAACATAATACGGCATCTTTACATAATTAAACTGGGAAATATGATGCAGCAGAATCACCACTGCAAATATTCCTTTTACGCTGTTTCCGTTTTCTTTGGACAGATAATCTTTCGTCAGTTGCATGATGCACTCCTATATGCGCAAAATATCGAAAGCTATTGAATTCCCAGGTAATACAAAAGAATTTCAGCTGCAATATGATCCCCCAGCACCTGATATCCGGCATCGTTAGGATGGATGCTGTCAGACATCAGATTAGCTGCCACCTGCGGATCATTGGCATCCATAAATCCAATGTTATAAAGTTCAATGATATGGAAACCGTTTCTGGCTGCAAGGACTCTCTGCTGTTCCATATAATCATTGAGCCCGGGTCTGCCACCGGCAAATCCTACTACCTCTGTGGATTCGTCTGTTGCGGAGGCCGGGTAGGCTGTTACAATAAAGAAATCCGTTGAGATATAATACTCTCCAAGATAATTCATCAGACTCTGTAACTGACCGCAATATCCTGAGGTAGAACCGGCGTCCAGAGTACCAAAATCCTTCTTTTCCAGAGTCGTCAGATAGTCATTCAATCCGGCGTACATCACAATGATCTGGCTGTTTACATTAAACAGCTGATCCTGATCCATGGCAATGGCATAGCTGCGGTCTCCTGTATAGTCTGCTATCATTCTGCCGCCCTTACCATTGTTCAAAACCATACCAAACCGTAAAGCATCCTGCACATAGTTCACATAACTGATATACTTTCCGGACCCATCTGTATTGCCTCCGATTCCCTCCGTGATACTGTCTCCCACAAAGGTAACCCGGATATTGGGAAAACTGCAGTCAGCCGCACCCAGAATTAATTTATCCAATTCATTGATTTTTAAGGTTTTCTCATAAGAATTCTCCCATCCATAGACCTCTTTCCGCTCTGCTACATAGCCACGGATTGCATCCACTTCCTCCTGGTTAAGATTGTCTGCCTGCCACAGCACATTTCCGCACACATCCGTGATTGCATGAGAACCGGCCAGTACCTCTCCCGGTGTTACCGGGTTTGTCTGTTCCGGTTCTGTAGTTTCAGAAGAATCCGTTTCTACAGGATTTGTCTCGGGGGTAAGCATTCCCGTTTCACCGGGCTGTCCGTTCTGATTTGCCTCACTTTGCTCTTTCTGTGCCATATAGGCCTGAAAATCCTTATAGTTTCTGCGATATTCAATATAATCACCGCTTAACACTACGACTCCCAGAAACAAAAGCACTACAATTAAAAAGGATGCTATATACTTAAAATCTACTTTCACGCTGTCTTACTCTCTTTCTATCCAGAATCCCACCTCATATATCCCACATAATATCACCTTTTATCTAAAAATGCACATATTTCTTGATTTCTTTCATTTTCCTTAATAAATAGCCAGGTACAACGTGTCACCGTCAAAAATCATCTGTTCCTCTGCATCAAAATAATCCCAGTCTTTTCCGGCAAAATATTCCTTGAATACATCATCCGGAACCTTTATTTTTTCATAGCTTCGCCCGGTGAACCTTTTTAAGACGAGATCAAAAGTCCAATCCTGATCTGTGCATCGCTCATTCATATTAAAATTATAATAGTCGATATACTCTTTCCAGTATTGCTGCACCTTCTCATCTGTACAAAATCCTATTCTTTCGATTTTTGTCCCGCTTGCCTCCTCATACTTGGTAATCATCTGATTCACAGTCATTACGTAATTTTGGTCCAGTCTGTTACTAATATATAAATCCGTAATCAGCACATTGGCATTTATAATGTGTAAAAACGTAACTATATTTACCAATAAAAGCAGAAAGATATTTACTCTTTGATTATTGTTCAGGTATAGTGCCACAATCAGAGACATACTTATAAATGCCCAATAACTTACCAATATCCTGGGTGCCATATAAAGATAGCCCCCAAAAGTAACAGCAAATACGGACAAATTGGAAACGACAAACAACAGGAATAAATAAATCCATTCATTTAAAGAAGCTCTTCTATGAATCATCCCGATAAGGATCACTATGCCTGCAGAAAGCAACAGAATAAATGGCAAAAATTTTATAAAGGACAAACTGTATTCATTTTTTAGGATACTGATTTGTGTTTCAAAAATTGTCTTGAAAATATCAGATAACCGAAAACTTTTGATATTCTTCATTGCAGTAGTAATCTTAAGGAATTCCAGAATTTTTATACTGTAAATATCTATTAAGCACAAAATTCCTGAAACAACCACCACTATTGCGCTCCTAATAAAATTATCCTTGTTCAGTTTTCCATCATTTTCAAGATACAAACTCAGTAACGCAAAAATTATAAATACGCCCACATACGCCTGATATACCAAAATCGCCAACGTCAGAAACAGATAACAGCGAATACGGTGATGGGATGCATAATCTTTAATCGCAAGGGCCACAAAAATACCTGCCAGACCTACCACCAATGCATACGCAGAAAAAAACAAAAGTTCCATACCAATCAGATTTAAGAATGTGATCAGGACAACACTGTCAAGGCAAAGAAATCCCTTTATACTGCCGGTATCTTTTTTTTCATTTATTATTTCAGACAGCCCCTCTGTTATGAGAGTTACGGCAAAGGCAAGCAAAACAACTGACACAATGACATTCATGCCGCTCATGTGCCCCATATCCAATCCTAATCTGTATGTTACCTCCCAGAGCAATGCAAATAAATATCTTCCAGCCTGTAAGTAAGCTCCTGTCTGTGTCCACACTTCTGCCAGCAAAGTATCTTCATTAAAAGTCCCTCTGTACATCCCTCCATATGCAACAAGCAAAAGAAATAGGTTCATCAAACAGCCAAATATAAACTTTTTATTATTCCTGCACTTCTGCATGATCTGATTTTCCTCCATTATGTTTATAAAATCCATTACTCATCATCACTGCATACATAAACGGCAAGATCACCATGATTGCATACAGATACCTAAGTTGTACGGTAGGTCCTAAAAACAGCGTTAAATAATATCCCGCCGGAAAAGCCAAAACACATAACTTATCAAGCTTTCTTTGCCATAGAAGCCATCCTCCGAGAAACAGGAATAACCAGAGATATGTCCCCGGCATAATCAGATATCTGATAACAGGAATCTTATCATAGCTGTTTTTATCTGCAAAGTCCTTAAAAGTATTATATAACTTTATGGATTTAGAATCCTGATACAATCCTAACTCTTTATTCGGGGACCATCCCACCCGAATATAGCTGGCGCCCCAGGTATATACATCTTCATGTGTCCTGTCAAACAAATTCAAGTATCCGGCGTCCAGGGCCAGCACAGCATTCACATACTCATCCGGATAACGGATGAGCAGCTTAATATACAGTTTTACAAAATCAGACAAATGGTTTCTAAGATAAACCAGGTCAACACTGCTTTTAACCGGGTCTGAAATACTCGGTATATAATTGCGATAAGACTCCTCTGTAAAGAAACCATCTATCAGTTCTTTATCATTTTTTTCCATTTCATCACCGTGATAATACATAACACGGGACAGCTGCTGAATAGGAACGCTTAACATTTCCTCTTTTCGGATATCCTCTGCCTTCAGCAGATAAGAGAGTGCAGAAAGTATAAAACTGCCTGCTATTAATGCAGAAAGGCTCATAATAGCAATTCTTCCATAAAACTTTCGGTTGTCCCGGGTCTTTAAGGCAGCGCAAGCCAACACAACAAGCAGTACCATCAAAGCATATTTCCCATTGTTACGAAAACATATCATAAGAACCGCATGAATCACAAAGCCGTAGTCATACTTGTCCGGTTTCAAACTGTTACGTTTTTGCAGCAGGGCCCCATACAGGCATAAAGTCATAAGCAGTACTTCAGCAGCAAAGAAAATATCCTTGGTAGTACTTACAGCAAGATATGCGTTGGGGGGAAAAAACATTGCCCATAATTGGAGAAATATCAACCATCCTCTTGCAACTTTGAGCTTATGCAAAAACCTCATGCCTAATGCAAACGAAAAAGCAAGATAACTCATTTGAAAAAGAACATACATTGCCATTCCTAAATTGGCATTTTTCAAAGAGATACCAATACGCAAAAAAAACTCCATTATCAGGGTATGCAATAATGGATGATGTGCTTCATAATGATGTGACACAATATACCAGGTTTGTCCACCTATATCATAGGTACAGTTGCCCGGATAAAATGCCAGAAAGAAAGGAAGCCAGGCTAAAAAAATACCACAAAAAGACAAAATGAGAATCTGTCTGTCCGACAAAATTTCTTTTGCCGGTTCTTTATGGCTGTTACGGTTGATCATTTTGGACAGTAACAGCATAATTTCTGTAATTCCAATCCCTAAAAGAATTCCCGCAAAAAGAGCAAGGAGAAAAATGTAAGCCGTTCTTTTTCCTGTCCAGACAATATTTCCGTCTTTTGCCAGCATACAACCTGCCACTGCAAAAAAACTCATAAAAGAGAAAATAATACCGAATATGATATAACCCCTTCTCCGTATCATCACTCACTCTGCTCCTTTAAAATCACTTTTTCCTTTCCATAGTATTCCGCAATATTTTCATTGATCCAGTAATTGGCATCTCCCTCTTTTACGATATCCGCAAAAAACAGTACATGGGGTTTTACCGTAAATGCCGAAACCTCAGCAACCACTACCGAATCATCCCGGTAAACAGCAAGCCTTTCCCGGGCTTCTTCATAATATGTCCGGGCTTCTCCGTTCATAACAGAGCGCAGGGCAGATATGGATGAAAAGGTGTTTTTGTCTCCGGTTCCCACAAAGACCAGAACAACAATTGTAGCAAAAAGAATCCTGAAAAATGCTTTATACTTTTCCAGTACACCAATAACAGTTCCTATATCATGGTAAACTTCTTTCTTTGAAGTCAAAATCTTCCGGTTTAGCCAGCCCAGTCCATAGATCACGTCAACAACAAATAAGATATAAAAAGATAACTGAAGCTGATTCTGGATTCTTCCCGAATCCACATTCCCTACTCCATACAAAGAAGGGGTAAATCCTGCTGCAAGAATACAGAAGGAAAAGAACCACACAACTGCAGGAAACCTGAAACTATATCCTTTTTTGTTCTCTTTTATCATATTCCATAAAAACGGAACCATAAAAAAAAGGATTCCCAAAAACAACGGTGTCATCCAGGCCTTCATATGATGAACAGCTTCCGCAAAGGAGCAAAAAATCGCAGTGACCGGTGACATGCCGCCGGTTCCGGATTGTCTTGCCGTATTTCCGGGAGAAAGCATGCTGCATAAAAATCCTGCCACAAGAAACACAATGGGAATCATCCGGTAAATTTTAATCTTCTTATTTTGTATTACAACCAGAAACATCATCGATATAACAGCAAGAAGTGCCGTAGTGTACTGGCTTCCGCCTAATATAAGCGCAAGACATGAACTTCCGATTGCATAACAGATCTTACCGCCTGTTGTCTGAAGGTCAAAAGACCAGATCTGAAGTCCGGTAAAAATCAGCAAAAGAAAATGCAAAAATGTATATGCAACAGCACCTGCATACCAGTAAAAGGCCTCTGCCGGGGATGGCATTGTCTCAATGATTAAAAAAGAAAACGCTGCCCACAGAATGAGGATATTTTTTTGATAACCCTTTCCGAAATAATGAGAAATCACACACCGGATAAAAAAATAAGTACTGCACAGTACAGCTGCAAGCATAAGCACAGGGGTAATCCAGGTATTCTGCTCTCCGAATACCCCCGGGTTCCATACATCCAGCAGGCTTACAGAGTAGCAGCCGATCCAGTTCTGATAAGACTTTGCTGTATACGCACCTGCATAGGACAACATATCCCCCAAAGATCCGCCATTTGTCACGATATGATGCATCTCTTTACACATGGAATAATCATCTGCGGAAAGCACATTATAACGGCCTATGTAGAGCAGTGGGAGGATCGACACAAATAAAAACAATACACTTCCCCATACCCAGAGATTTTCTTTGTCTTTTCTTTTTTTCATTTTACTGTCCTCAATTTCTGATGGGATTTTCTTCCGCTTTTTCCTTCGAGGAAAGATTTTTGGTGCGCTCACTGATAATATAACGTGGGCGTTTCTTAACCTCCATGTAAATCTTTCCAATATATTCTCCCAGAACACCGGTACAGATTAACTGTATGCCGCCGATGAAACAGACAACACAAACCATACTTGCCCATCCTGCCACGGTATGCCCTGTCAGATAGGCAATAAAAGCCCATATGATACCCGCAAATCCGAGAAGGGATACCAGAATACCTGCCAGTGAAATCAGACGTATGGGTTTATTACTGAAACTGGTAATGCCGTCAAAGGCAAGCGTCAGCATTTTTCCAAGCGGATAATGGCTCTTTCCTGCTATTCTCTCATGACGTTCATAATATACGGATGTACTCTTAAATCCAACCAGGGGAAACATCCCTCTTAAAAACAGATTTACCTCTTCAAACTGCGAAAATTCCTGCAGTACTCTGCCGGAAGCCAGACGATAATCCGCATGATTATAAATAACATTCCCACCCAAAGCATTTAACAATTTATAATAGCTTTGTGCCGTAAATCTTTTAAAAAAGGAATCGGAACTTCGATCACTCCTGACACCATAGACAATTTCGCAGCCGTCATGATATGCCTTCATCATATCTTCCATGGCATGAAGGTCATCCTGCCCGTCACAGTCTATGGAAATTGTCACGTCGCACTGATCCTTCGCTTCCATAAGTCCTGCCAGCAGTGCACTCTGATGACCTCTGTTTCTGCTCTGCTGTATCCCGATAAAATGCTCATCTGCATCAGCCAGTCCTGTAATGATTTTCCAGGTATCATCCT
>JBJFCA010000136.1:0-14295 GCA_051888725.1 Lachnospiraceae bacterium | reverse complement strand
TACAGAAAAATCCTTTCAAATATTTAAAAAGAGCATCCCTCTATGTGATGACCTCCATCAGCGAAGGCTTTCCCAATGCATTGATTGAAGCAATGGCGGTAGGGCTGCCCGCATTGTCTGTGAACTGCAAAACGGGTCCTGCGGAAATTTTCCTGGATGACTTCAGAAATGGAGCAGAGGAACATACGGTGATTGAGGGAGAATACGGAATTTTGCTTCCGATTATTAGCCCGGAAAAGAATTTGTATGCCGACTGCGTGGAGAACGAGGAGAGAATCCTTGCGGATATGATATATGAGGTACTGTCTGATTCCGCAAAATACCGGGAAATGCAGGCAGCTTCCCGGGAACGGGCAAATCTGTTTTCCGTGAATGCTTATACAGAACGATTACTTGTATACATGGACCTTTCTTGATAAATATTGCAAATATGTTAAAATAGAAAAAGGATTAAAAAGGTGACGATATGGATAAAATTGCAGTTTTGATTCCTTGTTATAATGAATCACAAACAATTAAAAAAGTGATTGAAGATGCAAAGCATTTTCTCCCCGAAGCAGTTGTGTACGTATATGATAACAATTCTACAGACGGAACAGACGAAATCGCAAGAGATGCAGGTGCAGTTGTCCGCTACGAATATCAGCAGGGGAAGGGAAATGTGATACGCAGAATGTTTCGGGAGATTGAAGCAGAATGCTATCTCATGGTAGACGGGGATGACACCTATCCTCTGAATAATGCACGCGAGATGACGGATGCTGTTTTGAAACGCAGTGCGGATATGGTGATTGGAGACAGGCTTTCTTCCACTTATTTTGAAGAGAATAAGAGACCGTTTCATAATATGGGAAACTCGCTGGTCCGTGGTGTGATTAACCGGTTATTTGGCTGTAAGATTCAGGATATTATGACAGGGTACAGAGCCTTCAGCTATGAATTTGTGAAAACGTTTCCTATTTTGTCAAAAGGTTTTGAGATTGAAACGGAAATGACAATTCATGCTGTGTATAATAATATGCAGTTGGAAAATATTGTAACAGATTATAAGGACAGACCCGAAGGAAGCGTATCAAAATTAAATACCTATTCAGATGGAATCAAGGTTTTGGCTACCATTGTGCAGTTATATAAAAATTATAAACCGTTTGGCTTTTTCACTCTGTTTGCAGGGATATTGACAGTTGTAGCTGCTGCGATGTTTATACCGGTCTTTGCAGAATTCTTAAAAATCGGTTTGGTCAATCATTTTCCGACTTTGATTGTTTCCTGTTTTGTAGAGTTGGCAGCATTACAGGCCTTTTTCTCCGGAATGATTCTATCGGATATTGCTAAGAAAAACCGCAGGGATTTTGAATTTCAGCTGAACCAGGTTCATCGACAGAAGAAGGAGAACAGACTTTGAAAAAAAGGAAAGCATCGATCACGGATTTTGTGATCCTTTCAGCATGTATTCTATTTTATTTGATTTGGTTTGTCGCAGACGGTGTGACCTTTTCCAATGATTCTTTGGGATATATCAATGCCGTCCCCAGCAGAGAGCCTTTATATCCAACGTTTTTAGCATTGTTTCGTTTCTGCTTTCCGGCAGATTTTTATCTGAAGGCAGCCGTATTCTGCCAATGTATATTAGCGGCCTTTGCAACTTACCGGTTGACAGTGGTACTCAAAAGAAAATTTGAATTGTATTCTTTTTCTGCCGCACTGATTCTGGGGGTACAGTTTGCCGTTGTATTGTTATGCAGACTGGTGGCGACAAGACAGGCTACTTATTGCAATGAAATCTGCTCAGAGGGTCTTTCCATACCGCTGTTTTCTTTGTTTATGACGGAGCTTCTCTGTTATATATGGCAACAGAAAACGCATCATTTATTTTGGTGTGCCTTCTACGCAGTATGCCTGATTTGTACCAGAAAACAAATGTATATAGTCATTCCTGTTATGGCTGCTGTTTTTATTCTGCAGTTTCTGGCACACAACTTCAGTCTTAAGAAAACGGTATGTGTGCTGGCGGTTGCCGGAATCACTGTTTTTGCCAGTCTTGGAGCAGATCTTTTGTATAATTACTGCATGAGAGGGGAAGCGGTACGGCATACTACAGATTCTTCGGCAGCAGTGATTACACTGGTCTACAGCTCCGGCATAGAAGAAGCCGATTATTTTGAAGAGGATGGTATCAGAGAACTCTACCGGCAGATTATGACCACGGTGGAACAGGAGGGCTATAATTACAAGTTTGCCGGTGGAAACTGGATTGAACGATACATTCACTATTCCGACCATTATGACCTGATTTCCTACGGTGTCTTAAATGATATGTTTTATCAGTATATTGATTCGGAACTGGGACTTAGCGGTTACGCCAAGGAACAGGCCTTTGACGAATTGAATCATGTCTTTATCAAAACATTGCTCCCTGCCAGATGGAAGAAGTTTCTGCAGGTTTCCGCAGACAATATGCTGGCAGGTTTGTGTAATACTGTTTCAAAAGCGAGTACAAAACTTGTCTGGTATAACATCCTTTTTGGAATCGGTTATATCGGACTTATGATTTTTATGGCAGTTCGGAAGAAAAAAGAACTGTTTTGGCTGTCACTTACAGTACTGCTTTCTGTATTCATCAATGTAGCTGCTGTCGGTGTCATGATTTTTGCACAGACCAGATACATGATTTATAATATGCCTTTTGTTTATATTGCCATGTATCTGATGCTGCGGGAGATTTATCTGACATGGAAGAGTAAAAAGCATAAGGAGAGTATATGCGAAAAATAGTGTTTCACCTAAACTGCCTGGAACAGGGAGGGGCAGAACGCGTGGTTACCACGCTGGCAAATCGTCTGGCCCGGGAAGGATATGATGTTTATATTGCGACTGAATGGGTAGCTGACAATGAGTTTACCATAGATGAAAAGATACACAGGGTGCATGTGGGGCTTAGCGAAAAGCAGGAAAAAGCCTCCACGAAACGCCAGTTTTTTATGCGGATTTCTAACCTGAAGAAATTCTTAAAAAAAGAAAACCCCGATATTCTCATTGCATTTGCCCAGAAAGCCAATTACAGGGCACTGATGGCAACTTATTTTATGAAGCTGCCCGTGATTGTATCCGTACGAACCAATCCCTATCTGCATTATGTGGGAAAGCGGGACAAGATCCTGATTCCCCTGTTATATCCGAGGGCTGCAGGAAATGTGTTCCAGACAGTGGGTGCAAAAGAGTTCTTTGCAAAAAAGATACAAAAAAAATCTAAAATCATTTTGAATCCCATTAATGATAAGTACATTGATGTGCCAAAGCCTGCTAAACGCAGAAAAGTAGTGGTACAGTCCGGCAGACTTGTGGATTTTAAAAACCAGCTTCTGCTGATAGATGCCTTTGTTAAAGTACACAGAGACCACCCTGATTATATACTGGAGATCTATGGAGGAGATTCCCATGACGGTACCAAAGAGCTCCTGGAAGAAAGTATTGCTAGAAATCATGCGGAAAGCTATGTACATCTGATGGGAGCCAGTGATGAACTGGAAAAGAAGCTGAATGATGCGGCGCTGTTTGCGTTTTCTTCCGACTGGGAGGGACTGCCCAATGCACTGATGGAGGCCATGGCCCTGGGACTGCCGATTGTGGCAACCGACTGTCCCTGCGGCGGACCGGCAACGCTCATCGAAAATGAAAAGAACGGTCTTTTGGTACCCATTAAGGATGCCGATGCACTGGCTGCCGGGATGAAGCGCCTGATCGAGGATCCGGCACTGGCAGAAAGGCTGGGGAACGAAGCGAGAAAGATCAAGGACATTGCAAATACGGAATCAGTGGTACAGCAGTGGAAAGAGTATATAGAAGAACTTTGCAGATAGAGGAGAGACTTATGTTTTCATACGAGGATTACCGCAAAATCATCAAGATCATTCAATCCACCGGAAGACAGGCCGGATATAAGGAAGCCGTTAACCGGGATCAGTTTATTATTATGCGCCACGATGTGGAATACAGTGTGGAAAGAGCCTATCATCTTTCCAAGGTGGAGGACAGCTGTGATTTTACTTCCACCTACTTTTTCCAGTGGACGAACAATTCCTATAATATCCTGTCTAAGAGAAATATGGACATGGTGAAGGATATGCATGAGAGAGGTCATGTGATCGGACTGCACTTTGCTCTGAATGGCATGACAGACATGGAGCAGGTGAGAAAGCAGATAGTGAAAGAAATGGGAATGTTAAGTGAGATGTTTGGTTTCATGGTGGACATCTTTTCCGTACACAGACCCTCTAAGGACGTTTTAAGGGAGAATATCAAGCTCCCGGGTATCTTAAATGCTTATCAGGATGAGTTTTTCACTTTTGCGGAAAATGTCACGGAACACACACCGGTAGCAGTAAAGTATATGTCCGATGCCAATCATATCTGGCGGTACGGTTATCCGGATGAAAAGAATATCCTCTCTCATGATAAGGTACAGATTCTTACCCATCCGTTTGCCTGGACCAAAAACGGATATGATAATTTTGATAACTACAAGGCACTTGTGACCGAGAAGGAAACGGAACTGATCGAAAGCATTGATGCGGAATGTAAGGATTTTGTGGAGTATAAGGATTATTTCCTGGAAAACGCAGTATTGAGATAAAGCAGGGAGCATGGACATCAAAATGACAGAAAAAAAGAAATGGATACATTACAGTATAAAACTGACTGCAGGAATTCTGATAGGTGTACTTGCCGGAATTTTAGCGCATGACACCCGGATCGGTCTTTTGGGAGCGGCTTTGTGTTCGGTATCTCTTTTTATCAGATTGCCTAAGATACTTAGAGAGGGAAAGTATAGCTTTGCAGTATTATTAGCCGGCAGCCCGCTTTATTATTTTTGTATCACAGAAGTATTAAACTATCATTATCCGTGGAATACCTTTTTGATTCCGCTTCTGTTCAATCTTCTTTTTTATCTGAGCTTCATACTGATTATTTACGTGATATGTGGTCGACTGATGATGGGACTCTATGGAGCATCTGTTTTCTCCTGTCTGCTTGCAGTGGTGAATTATTTTGTGAGAACTTATAAAGATGCCCCTTTTACGGTGTATGATGTGTTTTCTGTAAGAACCCTGTTTAATGTTCTCGGGGGCGGAATGGAACTGAGAACCGATTGGGTGATTTCAGCCGGATTGATAGGCTATGCATTGTATTGGATTCTCTTATTCCAGTTTCGAAAAGCACCGGGTTTACAAAAAGGAAAAAGCCTACCGCGTTTGATGGCAGTAGCCTTTCTGCTGATGTTATATATAGCGGTATTCGGAGCCGGTATTTTGAAAACCCTGGGTGTTGACACGACAATCTATCATGCGGCGGAAAAAAACGGATTCATTGTTCAATTTATTGAAGGATACCGGAGCAGCAGATTGACAGCTCCGGAGGGTTATTCAAAAGAATCCGTAAAAGCTATCTGCAGTAAGTATGAAAAAGAAACGAGCATAAAAGAACGTCCCAATATCATTGTCATAATGAATGAATCATTTGCGGATCTTCGCTATTACGGCGAAATAGAAACTGATATAGATGTTATGCCGTATATAGACAGTCTGACGGAAAATACGGTGAAAGGATGGGCATTAAGCTCCGTATTTGGTGGGAACACGGCTAATTCCGAATGGGAATTTCTGACAGGTAATACCATGGCATTCATGCCGGCAGGCAGTGTGCCGTTTCAGATGTATCTGAATACGGATTCACAATCATTGACGAGATTATTGCATGCATATGGCTACCAAAGCGCTGCATTTCATCCCTATGAGAGTACCGGATGGCTGAGAAAACAGGCATGGCTGCATTTAGGATTTGATGAGTGCTATTTTATTGAAGACTTTGATGTGTCTGAAGAAGAGAATATTGTCAATCAGAAGTTGAAGGATCTGGCAAACTATGAAAGAATATTAGAATATATTGACACGCAGGATGCAGAGCAGCCACTGTTCATTTTCAACGTGACCATTCAGAATCACACCGGAGGATATCATGAGGCTGAGGCAGAATTGGGGTACAAAGTGCATCTCTTGGGGGAAGCCGCAGATAAGTATAATTATGTGGAAGGATATCTTACAATGATGCATGAAAGTGACCAGGCGTTGGGATATCTGATTGAGGAATTGAAAACGAGAGACGATAAATGGGTCGTAATGATGTTCGGAGATCATCAGGTTGATTTCGGTGAAGGAAACAAGTATTTGGAGATGATTTCCGGCAAAACGATGGCGCAACGCACGGAGGAAGAGAGAGAAGATCTGTATACGGTTCCTTATCTGATCTGGGCAAACTATGACATAAATACAGTGTCTGCGGATCAGACAGAAAGAACCAGTATAAATTATTTATCTGCAAAGCTTTTGGAAACAATTGACATGCCCGGAACAGGATATCATGCATTTTTATCGGAACTTTCGAAAGAGTATCCGGCAATTAATGCAAAGGGTGTATTTGACCGGGAAGGTGTTTTTATCCCTTATTCAAAACTAACTACACTGGATTCCGAAATGCTGGGTGAATACAGGATTTTGCAATACAACAATATGTTTGGCGGAAGCGAGTATGAAAGAGAATTTTTTGAAAAGTAAGAAAAAGTTTTTTCATAAAGGTCTAAAAATATGCTTGGTGATTGGAGGCATTCTGCTTTTTTTGGCAGTTATGTTCTTCAAGATAGAAGAAATTTCGGATGTCATCATACAATTTAAGGCGAAATTGTTTGCTACCAACTGGAAAAATACCCAGGTAGATTTTTCACAATATGAACCCATAGCAGAAGATCCGGATGCGTGGTACAATAAAGAAAAGCTTATACTCCATGCCTGCGGAGGCATAGAGGGCAAGACTTATACAAACAGCAAAGAGGCTTTGGAGGAGAATCTGAAAAAGGGTCATCGGATTGTAGAAGTGGATATGTCAATGACATCTGACGGAGAGGTCGTTTTAAAACATGAATGGGCCGGACAGGCACCCACATATGAAGAGTTCATGAATACACCGATTTCTTATCTGTACACACCGTTAGATGCCGGCAACATATTAGACTATTTACGGCAGTATGAAGATCTCTACTTTGTGACAGATATCAAAGGAGACAGGGAATATATCGGAAATATTTTTCGGAGAATAGTGGAACTGTCTCGGGAAAAAGACTGTGAGGAGGTCCTGGACAGATTTATTATACAAATCTATTATAAGCAGGATTATGACTATATTAGGGAAATCTATCCATTTACGAATTGGATTTATACATTGTATGCCAGTGCTGACAGGGACTTAAATGCAATTGCGAAGTTTTGCCTGGATAACAACATACCGGTTGTTACGATGCCGTCCGGATGGGTTACGGATAAAGAGTATATTCAGGTATTTCAGGATATGAACATTAAGGTATATGTAAATACTCTGAATGATCTGGGAACGATGCAGACATTTAGAGACAGGGGTGTATTTGGTTTTTATACAGATTATATAAAGCCACAGGATCTTTCTGTAGTGGGCTTGGAATAATGGAGGTTTGTTATGTGTGGTATATGTGGATTTTTCAGCAAACAGACAATTACATGTGAACAGCTTAAGGTCATGAATGATACCATGTATCACAGAGGACCCAATGACAGCGGCGAAGAAATCTATCCGGCAAAGGACGGTTACACGGTAGGACTCGCCCAGCGAAGGTTATCCATTCTGGATCTGTCAGAATTGGGTCATCAGCCCATGCATTCACCGGACAAGAGGGTATCCGTGGTGTTTAACGGAGAAATCTATAATTTTCAGGAGATCAGAGAGGAATTAAAGGATTACTCTTTTCGTTCTAATTGTGATACGGAAGTCATTATAGCGGCTTACTTAAAATGGGGCATTTCCTGCGTAGAGAAATTCAACGGTATGTTTGCCATTGCCCTTTTTGACAGGGAGGATGAATCCTTTTATCTTGTGCGGGACAGAATCGGCAAAAAGCCGCTCTATTACTGGTTGTCAGGGGATGGCATTGTATTCGCTTCAGAGTTAAAGCCCATTTTTGCCTGCCCGGGATTTGACAAAAAAATCCGTACAGAGGTTATACCCCGCTATTTATATCATCAGTATATCAATGCTCCGGATACCATTTTTGAAAATGTATATAAGCTGGAGCCGGGAGCAGTGCTGCAGTTTCAGGCGGGCAGAAAATCCACATGGAAATACTGGGATGTAAAGGATGTTTATCACCGTATGAAGAACAAACCGGTGAAGGATTATGAGGAAGCAAAAGAGGAACTGAAGAAGCTTCTGAAACGTTCCGTATCTTTAAGAATGATTGCGGATGTACCTTTAGGTACTTTCTTAAGTGGCGGCTATGATTCCTCCCTTGTAACGGCGATTGCCCAGGATCTTAAAAATGAACCGGTGAAAACCTTCTCCATTGGCTTTAACGAAGAAAAATACAATGAAGCAAAATATGCGAAAGAAGTTGCAAACCATCTTGGCACCAATCATACGGAAATCTACATCAGTGAGAAGGAAATGTTCGAACTGGTAGCAAGTATTCCCCAATATTATGATGAGCCATTTGCAGACAGCTCCCAGATTCCTTCCATGCTGGTGGCAGAACTTGCGAGGAAAGACGTGACAGTTGTACTCTCCGGTGACGGAGGAGATGAGTTTTTCTGTGGTTATAATCTGTATGATAAGGTAGGACAGGCTCAGAAACTGGATTTCTTAGGTGGTATGACTTATGGTGTATGCAGTCTTCCCGGTATTAAAAATACCGGACTGCTCGATAAGCTTCCTTTTAAGGTACGAATTATCGCCAAGAACCGGGATAAAGAAACAAAAACACAGTTCGGTGCGGATAACTATTTCATTACGGCAACAAATATGGTGAAAGGAGATCAAATCTCCATTCTGTACCCCATTGAGCAGGCTTATGGGGAGAAAAACTGGCAGGAGCGCAGGATGCTTTTAGATATGGATACGTATCTGCCGGGAGATATTCTGTGTAAGGTAGACAGGGCAACCATGAAATATTCTCTGGAAGCCAGATGTCCCATCATGGATAAGGATGTCATGGAGTATTCTTACAGGCTTCCTCATTCATTTAAGTATGGTAATCACGTGAAAAAGCGTATCTTAAAGGATATTGCATACGACTATATACCCAAGGTATTGCTGGACAGGCCTAAAGTAGGATTCGGTGTGCCGCTGGATAAATGGCTGAGAGGACCTTTAAAAGAACAGCTGGCAGCCTTTGCAGATACGGATTTCCTGAACAGACAGGGTATTTTTGATACGGCATTTGCACAGAAGATGCTGCATACCTATATGGAACACGGCGACGGCGGTCCTGCGACAGGAGCCAACTATTCCAAGCTTATGTGGTCGTTTTTCGTATTTCAGCAGTGGTATCAGACCTATATGCAGTAACAGGACTTCGGAGGATACAGAATGCAGAATAAAACCATTGCTTTTTACTGCAGTTCTCTTACCAAGGGCGGTGCGGAAAGGGTATTTGCCAATCTGGCAGAGTATTTTACGGATAAAGGTTACAGCGTGTATATGGTAACTCAGTACAGGCAGCAGGATGAGTATCAGCTACGTGACGGCATTACCCGGATTCTTTCTGACATAACACCGAAGGAAGAGAAAAAAGGGCGGATCGGTAATTTCTTTGCAAGATATTTTAAGTTAAGAAACATTTTTAAGAAGATAAAGCCGGATATTGTATTTTCCTGTAACGGTAAAAATAATTTCATGGCGGAATGTGCAAATTTCGGACTGCATGACAAGGTGGTAGTTTCCGTAGTGGCAGACCCGAAAATGGAATACCCCACAAAGATGATGCGCTTCCTTGCAGGCGTGTTGTTTCGATTTGCGGACGGCATTGTTTTCCAGACGAAAGAAGCTGCTTCGTTTTTCCCCGGAGCGATTCAAAAGAAGAGTGTGATTCTGCCCAATTCCATTAATCCCCAGTTTATCCGTCCGAGATTCGAAGGAAAGAGGGATCCGGAAATCGTAGCGGTAGGCAGACTGGATGACAATAAGAATCATGCCATGCTGCTTACGGCGTTTGCAAAGATCAAGGATCAGTTTCCCGATTACCGGGTAGTCATTTACGGCGAGGGAGAAGACAGGGAAAAACTTGCAAAGCTGATTGTGGATTTGGGACTGGAAGGCAGAGCGGAATTGCCCGGCAGAGTGGATAAAATAGAAGAAAAGATTTACAAAAGCACTTTATTTGTGATGACTTCGGACACAGAAGGTATGCCCAATGCCATGCTGGAAGCAATGTCACTGGGGCTGTGTGTGATTTCTACGGACTGTCCCTGCGGCGGACCGGGAGAGATGATTACTTCCGGAGTAAACGGTTATCTCGTTCCCGTCAGGGATACGAAGAAGCTGCAGGAGCAGATGGCTTATTGCCTGTCACATCCGGAAGCAATGGAACAGACGGGAAAAATGGCGGCAATGATTCAAAAGAGCATGGCGCCGGAGCAGGTCAACAAAAAATGGGAAGATTATTTCAGAAAGGTAATGGGATAAATGCGGATCTCTGTCATTGTGGCAGTTTATAATATTGAAAAATATATTGCACATTGCATCGAATCACTCATAAGTCAGACCTACCGTGACCTGGAGATTCTGCTGGTAGTGGATGGCGCCACAGATGCATCCGGTGCCATCTGTGAAAAGTATGCGGTTAAAGATGACAGAATCCGTGTCATTTACCGGGAAAACGGGGGATTAAGTGCGGCCAGAAATACCGGTATTACACAGGCTACAGGAGAATATATCGCATTTGTGGACGGAGATGACTGGATTGAACCGGCCATGTATGAGACTATGGCAGGTCTGGCACATAAGAATCAGGCAGATTTAGTGGCATGCCGCTACAAATGCATTTACAAAGATTCCGTCAAAGATGATTCCACCGGGAAAGTGACTGTGTATACAGAACCTTTTTCCATGCTTTTACAGTATTTAAAAGAAGATGAGGCGTATCTGATTCAGCATGCGGCATGGAATAAGCTATATAAAAGAGAGCTTCTGGGAGAAGAACGGTTCCCGGAGGGTGAGTGGTATGAGGATGTGGTTTTCTCTGCAAAGATTTTAAGCCGTGTCAAAACGGGGGTTTATATTGATCAGGCCTTTTATAACTACGTCTGTGAAAGAGAAGGCAGTATCATGAATGCGGGCATGACAGAGCGTGTTTTTACGGATCAGATTCCCGCATATCTGAAAAAAGAAGCGTTTCTGTTAACACTGCCTGACAAAGAAGCAGTTTCTGTCCACAGGTATTATTTTTATAAAAGGCTTCTTATTTTTTACAGGGAGCTTTGTAAAAAGGAAAACAGGCATTTGCGAAAATATCAGAAAGAGCTGAAAAGGATACTCCGGGAAAGAAAAGAAACTTTTCCGGATGTTTTTGGTGTTTCGATTGCCCAAAAATCTGATATTTACAAATTACGTATTTTTATGATATCACCGCTTCTTTTCCGCTTTGTTATGTGGGTAAACGAAAAGTGGATATTACCGCGTAAGCTTGGGAGTTCGTAAGGGAGAAAATGCTATGATTATGATTCAGATGACCGGTGGTATGGGAAACCAGATGTTCACCTATGCATTATACAGAGCACTAAAAGAGATGGGAAAGGATGTCTGTATTGAGGATTTTACCCATTACCCGGACAATAGCAGAAACTGTTTAAAATCCGTTTTTGGGTTATCCTACAAAAGCGCAGAGAAAGCCGGATATGAACGCCTGACAGACTCATCCCTGCAATTTTTTCACAGGGTAAGAAGAAAACTAACCGGCAGAAAGGAACATCTGTATCAGGAAAAGGATGCCATCACTTTTGAACCGGATGTGTTTCGTGTTGATGACGTGTACATGATCGGGTATTTTCAAAGTCAGAGATATTTTGACAAGGTGGCTGCTAATCTGCATCGGGACTTCCGGTTTGATTTCGTAAAATTCCCGGACAAAGCACGGGATTTCCGGGAGAAGATGCAGGAAGGAAACTCTGTCAGCATGCACATTCGCCGGGGGGATTATATGGAGAGCAAATTTGCCGGCATATATGGAAATCTTTGTACAGACGCTTACTATACGTCAGCCAGACAGTATTGCAAAGAAAAGTACGGAGACTGTACGTTTTATCTGTTTACGGACGATCCGGAATGGGGAAAAGCACAGGAGTGCGAAGATACGGTTTATGTGGACGCAGCCGGACCGGATACTGCTTATCTCGATATGGCACTGATGAGCTGCTGCCGGCACCATATCATTGCCAACAGCAGCTTCAGCTGGTGGGGCGCATGGCTGGATGCGAATCCGGAAAAAGAAGTGATTGCACCGGCAAGATGGCTGAATACCTCCGGGGGCAGGGATATTTATGCAGGACTATGCAATTGTCTGATTGACAGAGAAGGAAAAATATTATGAAAGCAGCTATACTTTATATCTGTACAGGCAGATACTCCGTTTTTTTTAAGGAGTTTTATGAGACTTTTGAAAAAAACTTTCTGCCCGATGTGGAGAAGACCTATTTTGTATATACTGACAAAAAGAATCTGCCGTATGCCAAAGAAAAGAATGTCTGTATCATTCCCCAGAAAAGTCTGGGCTGGCCGGACAATACGCTGATGCGGTTTGCCCTGTTTACAAGAGAAGAAAAGCGTTTCGCAGATTTCGATTACACGTTCTTTATAAATGCAAATTTTCTGTGCGTAAAGCAGGTTTCCAAAGAGGATTTTCTGCCGGTTACGGAAAATCTGCTGGTGGCAGAGCATGCCAGTGCGCACGGTAAGAATCCGAAGGATATGACCTATGACAGAAATCCAAGGTGCAGGGCCTGTGTGGGGCCTGATGAAGGCAGTGTTTATGTCATGGGCGGTCTTAACGGAGGAAAGACAAAAGCTTATCTTGAGATGGTACACACATTAAAAGACAGAGTGGAAGCAGATAAAAAAGACGGTGTGGTTGCACTGTGGCATGATGAGTCCCATTTAAACCGCTACATTATCGGCAGGACGGATGTGAAGATCCTGCCCCCCTGTTACGGATATCCGGAAGGCTGGGATCTTCCGTATGAACCGGTGATGCTGATTCGGGATAAGAGTAAGTATTTCGACGTAGAAGCTGTGAAAGCGGGCAGTTTCTTTGGAAGGATCAAGCTTTACCTGGGGCGGTTAAAAAGTAAGATTGCCTTACGAAACAGAATAAAAGCCATTCGCAATTTTTTTAAGAGAGGAGCTTAACGGTGCCGGAAATCAGTGTGATTGTTCCTGTATACAATGCAGAAAATTCCATAAAAAGATGTGTGGACAGTATCCGGCAGCAGACCTTCCGTGATTTGGAAATCCTGCTCATTGACGATGGCTCCAAAGACAGCTCCGGTACACTTTGCGACAGCTTTGCAAAAGAGGATAACAGGATTCGGGTGCTGCATAAAGAAAACGAAGGAGTCTCAGCAGCCAGAAATGACGGCATGAAGATTGCCACGGGGAAATATATCCAGTTCATTGACAGTGATGATGACCTGCCGTATGATTTTTGTGAAATATTGCTGAACGCACAAAGACAAAATGGTGAAGAAGCATTTGTTTTAAGCGGATTTCAAACCGTGACGGATGAGACAAAACCCGACAAAGGAGTATGTACGCAGTATAGTGACAGGGAAAAGGATATTTTATACAGGAAAGATTTCTTAAAACTGTCCGGAAAATATTTACTGAACAGTCCCTGGAACAAGTTGTTTCATACGGATATTGTCAGAAAAAATCAGTTGCAAATGGAGAAGGGATTAAGCATTGCAGAGGATTTACAGTTTGTGATGCAGTACCTGGATGTAATGGGGGATGTCCCTGTGATTGTCTGCAATACGGCAAAGTATCACTATTACAGAACCGGGCAGGCTTCTTTGGACAATTGTTACCGTGCAAACTATTATAAGATACACAGACGGATTCTTGAAGACCAGTTTGCTTATGCACAAAAGTGGCAGGTACCGACAGAGGATTATAAGATCTTTTACAGCAGGTACTGGGAATATATGCAGTCTGCATTTTCAAACTTAAAACTTGCAGACGGCAGGCTTTCCCCAAAAGAAATCAGGCAGGAAAAGGGTAAAATATTGCATGACCCTTTCTTCCAGGAAAGCTTAAAGCAAAAGAAGGGGACCATGGGCAGGGCAGGCTATTATGCCATGCGGAGCCGCTCTTGTCTGCTTCTTTGTCTTTATGAAAAGATTTATCAAGTTTGACGATACCTGTTACTGTGTGCTATATTGAGGAATA
>JBJFCA010000135.1:0-14306 GCA_051888725.1 Lachnospiraceae bacterium | reverse complement strand
TCCACCGGACGTTATCCGGCATCCTGCCCTGTGAAGCCCGGACTTTCCTCACCCACTTATGTGGCCGCGATTGCCTGTCCTACTTGTCTTTTACGAACATAAAGTATAACATACAGCGGTAACTTTCGTCAAAGCTGAAATCACGATTCTCATAGCCGTAAATACCAGTTTCAAAGCTGAAATCACGATTCTCATAGCCGTAAGTACCAGTTTCAAAGCCGAAATCACGATTCTCAAAGCCGAATTCACCATTACCGAAACAAAAAATCGACAGTTTCATGGCAACAGCCGGTACTGAAAAAGCTTCTGCTTATACATTAAAACAGCTTCCGCCTACAAACTCCCTGCATATGGAATTGTTGGGCAGGTTTTCGCTACTGACACCTAAAAAGTATCCCAAAAACTTAAGGAGTCGTTTGGCCTCGAAATATTCCGGTTCATCCTTGCCGATATTGAAAAGAAGCGGCTCTGCAAACTGCTTTAAAACTGCCAGCTCATAAACAAGGGCAGAATTAAACATTGCATCCGCACTCTCCTGGAAGGGGAAAATATTCTCTTCCTCACCCCTTCTGACGGAAGGCCACATCTGGATGGTACGCTTTGCCGATGCCCCTCTGGTACGTGCATCCCTGACCATTCTTCGCAGAAGTCTGGCATCCGTAGTGGGAATTCTGTTGTGTTCATCAATATTTAAACTGGTTAAAGCACTGATATAGATCTTAAATTTGCATTCCGAAGGAAGGGAATAAGACATTTTATCATTTAGTCCGTGGATACCTTCAATCACCAGGATATCCTCCGGTCCCAGTGTCATGGTATTTCCCTTATATTCCCGTTGCCCCGTCTTAAAATTAAAGGTAGGCATTTCCACTGTTTTTCCGTTCAGCAGATCCGTCATATCCCGGTTGAACTGTTCCACATCAATTGCTTCCAGACACTCGAAGTTATAATCTCCGTTTTCATCCCGGGGTGTCTTTTCCCGGTTTACAAAATAATCATCCAGCGCAATGGGATGGGGTGTCATCCCCTGGGTACGCAGCTGAATGGAAAGTCTGTGGGAAAACGTCGTCTTGCCGGAGGAGGAAGGTCCCGCTATCATTACAAATTTTACATTGCCTCTCTGGACGATCTGTTTGGCAATCTCGCCGATTTTTCTTTCCTGCTCTGCCTCCTGTACCAGGATCATATCACTGATATTACCGGCACAGACCGCATCGTTCAAATCCCCAACGGTTGTAATATTTATCTTTTTGCCCCATTTTTCCGCTTCAGATAAGGTTGTAAACAGCATGTCCCGATCCGGCTTTGGAGGCACTACAAAAGGCTCTTTTGCTTTAGGAAGGATCAAGAGCATTCCATCCTTGTAAGGAATAAGGTCAAAATATTTAACATATCCGGCATTGGGAAGCATAAAGCCGTAATAATAATCATAAAATCCTTCCATTTCATAAATATTGACAAAGGAAGACCTGCGGTAATGGAACAGCCTTTCCTTGTCTTCCATACCGTTTTTGTGAAACAGCTCCATGGCTTCATCCAGATCGTAGGACTTTTTGATCATGGGCATTTTTAACTCCACAAGTTCCAGCATTCTTTCCTTTACTTTATTTACAAATTCCTGTGTCAGCGGGAAATCCCCTGCCGTCACATAATAACCGGGACCGACCGTAAACTCTACTCTGCATGCCTGAGCGATCTTACCGCCTGCAATATCAAATACTGCTTTTAAAAGCATCATGGTTGCCGTACGGGCATAAGCCTTCTGCCCTACCGCATCTTTCAGGGTAAAAAAGCTGACCTGTCCGTCTTTATTGGCCTTCTTAAACAATTCCCTGATTTTCCCGTTATAGCATACCAGTGCAATCTGATTGTCGTATTTTTCCTGGTACTCCTGTACCACTTCCTCAAAGGTCACTCCTTTGGGATATTGTTTTTCCACACCCTCAACTTTTAATGTAATCATAGACCCTCCTATATCACCGCAAACGGACTTTTCTCTTCAACTGTCATGACCCGGATCTCCGGCATTTCCGTACAAAAATAATCCCGCATATAGGGTACAAACAGTTTTTCCAATCCGTAATGTCCTGCATCAATAACAGATACTCCCTGTGCCACCAGGTCAATCCCCAAATGATGGTCGATGTCACCGGAAATCAGCACGTCCACACCTGCTGCCACCGCACTAGGCGCTGTGGATTTGCCGGAACCCGGGGAAACTGCCGCTACAGAAATCGTATCGGACAGATCTCCATATACTCTCACTGCCTGCAGCCGGAACACTTTTTTCACATATTCTGCACATTCGGCAAGTGTCATACTCTCTTTCAGCCTGCCGAATCTGCCAATGCCTTCCCTGGAGATTTCATCTTCAAAGGTAACGTCCAGCACCTGTCTGTCCCTAAGCTCCAGTGCATCCGCAGCAGCGTCTGCCATACCCATCACATCAAAATTGGTGTGCATGGCATAATAACACATATCCGCCTGCAGCAGTTTTACTATTCTCCTGCTGATAAAATTCTCATCTGTCACTCTTTTTAAGGGTGAGAAAATAAGCGGATGATGTGTCAGAAGAAGATCGGCTTCCTCATCAATGGCATCCTCAATCACTTCATCCGTGGCATCCACTGCAATATAGACCTTCCGAATTTCTTTGCCTGCTCTGCCCGCCAGAAGCCCTACATTATCCCAGCTTTCCGCAAATTTGGGCGGAGACAATATCTCCAGCCGTTCTCTTACCTCCGTGCATTTCATGGGCACCTCTCCTTCCCCGATCATTCTTTTGCACCAAAACTACCCTTTTAGTCCGTAAAATAAGACAGACAGAAACGAATTCCTTCCTGTTGCCTTAAAAGCTCCTGCCGCCTGTCCTCACCTGCCTCTCCCAAGCGGACAAGAATACCTTCGTTACGCTGATACAGGGTTTTTAAATACTCTCCGAGTACGGGATGTTTCATTTTGAGTAAACAGGGACCGTAGGCATCTTCCAGCTCAACAGGAAATCCTCCTTCAGTATATGCACTGTCCGGAAGCACACGCATCATCGGGTAGTATTTGCCATCCTCTTTTACCATATCCTCTTTCACAATGGCAAATCCGTTTTCCCGCAAAAACCCCCGAAAAAAAGCAAGATCGGACTGGGGCTGCAGAATCAGTTCCTGCATCATTTTTATTTTTTCCATACCGTCCGTCAGGATTTTTGCCATCAGCCTGCCGCCCATACCGGCACAGATCAGGGTATCCGCTTCCCCCGCCTTTAAGTTTGCAACACCGTCGGAAAGCCTGCATTCTATGTATGAGCCGTATCCGTAAGCCTCAACATGCTCGATTGCCCGCATCAACGGGCCTTTGCGTACATCCATGGCATAGACCTTCGGGGAGATCTTCTTTTCACAAAGATAAATGGACACAAAACCATGGTCACATCCCACGTCGGCAACCCGGTTTCCTACGGTTACCATATCTGCGATTGCTTTCAGTCTGTTTGATAATTCCATGGCTTGTCCTAATCAAGATAATCCTTTAATTTACGGCTTCTTGAGGGATGGCGGAGCTTTCTTAATGCCTTTGCCTCAATCTGACGGATACGTTCACGGGTCACGTTAAATTCTTTTCCCACTTCCTCTAAGGTTCTCGCTCTGCCGTCATCCAGACCAAATCTTAAACGAAGTACCTTCTGCTCTCTCTCGGTAAGTGTACCCAGCACCTCCACAAGCTGTTCTTTAAGCAGTGTGAAGGCTGCCGCATCAGCGGGTACCGGTACATTGTCATCCTGAATAAAGTCACCCAGATGGCTGTCCTCTTCTTCACCGATAGGGGTCTCCAGAGATACCGGTTCCTGGCTGATCTTTAAGATCTCACGCACCCTTTCCACAGGCATATTCATTTCTGCCGCAATTTCTTCCGGGGACGGTTCTCTGCCCAGCTCCTGCAGAAGCTGTCTGCTGACACGGATCAGTTTATTGATGGTCTCCACCATGTGCACTGGAATACGAATGGTTCGTGCCTGATCGGCAATGGCTCTGGTAATGGCCTGTCTGATCCACCATGTTGCATAGGTAGAGAATTTATAGCCTTTTCTGTAGTCAAATTTTTCTACTGCTTTGATCAGGCCTAAGTTTCCTTCCTGAATCAGATCCAGAAACAGCATGCCGCGGCCCACATAGCGCTTGGCAATGCTGACCACCAGTCTTAAATTGGCTTCTGCCAGTCTCTTCTTGGCTTCCTGATCTCCCTGCTCCATCTTCTTTGCCAGCTCAATTTCTTCTTCGGCAGACAAAAGGGGAACTTTACCAATCTCCTTTAAATACATTCTGACAGGGTCTTCTATGCTGACTCCGTCGGGAACGGACAGATCCATGTTCTCAACATCAACATCTTCTTCCTCCATCAGGATTATTTCTTCATCAGGCACATCATCGTCATCATCCGTAATGCGAAGCACGTCCACATTGTTCTGCTCCAGATACTCTAAAATCTTATCGTACTGTTCCTCTTCCAATGGCATATCACTGAAGAAATCCGTGATTTCCTGATATTCCAATACATTCTTTTTCTTTTTTGCAACGGCGAGCAGTTCCTTTAACTTCTCCTCAAACCTTGCCTTTGTGTTTTCATCCATTTGGTGTTCCATCCTTTCGAAACGTAATAGTATTATAGCCTTAATTCAGGGAAATATGCGTCTTTGCAAGCTCCTCAAGCGCCTTTTTCCCTGCAATTACCTGATTTAGGGCGGTAACATCACTTCCCAGCTTACCGGAATAGTATTCATAACTGTTCTTTTTCACCGCATATACGATATCGTGAAATGCTCTTTCTTTTTCCTGACTTGTGGTAAGTGCTTCCACCTTCGTATTAAAAAGCTCCGCTGCCTCTCTTTGTTCATTTTCATCCTCAAAGGTGCTGATAATGGCTGCCGGATTATAATTGCCGTTCTCAATATCAGAAAAAAGTCTCTCAGCAACTTTCCGGTAAAGCTCCTCCGTAAAATCAGATGGCGAGATATATTTTCTGATTTTGGGCAGTACCTCCGGATAATCCGTAATCCAGGTCAGCAACAGCTTCTGTGCTCTCTTTACGTTATCATCCTGACCTGTCTTTGCAGCAAGTCCTGACTTGGGACGTTGCAGCGGCTGTGCCATGCCGTTCTTAGCGGCATAGGAGTTAACCAGCTTTCGCAGATTATCATACCCGATATGATACTTTTCCGCAATTGCCTCAATATAGTTTTCTCTCTCCACATCCACTTCAAACTCACAGAGTTTCTTTGCAATCTCCGTGTAGAATTTCGTCTTACTGTCCGGATCCTTTAAATCAAAAGACTGCTCCAGAATCCTGATTTCAAATAAAAAGCTGTTTTCAGCCGTGTCAATTCTCTCCTGGAACGCTTCCTTCCCCAGATTTTTGATAAATTCATCCGGGTCCTTGTAGGGCTTCATATTGATCACCTTGCCGGACAGCCCCGCCTGCTTTAAGATGCCGATTCCCCGCAGAGCCGCTTTGATACCGGCACCGTCAGAGTCATAGGCTAAAAGCACCTTATCCGTGTACCGTTTTAAAAGTAATGCCTGCTCTGCGGTAAATGCTGTTCCAAGGGAAGCAACTGCCTGGGTAAAACCGGCCTGATGCATGGAGATTACATCCATATAGCCCTCGCAGAGAATAATGTTTCCGGTTCTTGCCGTTCGTGCAAAGTTAAACCCGTACAGGTTTCTTCGCTTATCAAAAATCGGGGTTTCAGGGGAGTTTAAGTATTTGGGCTCGCCTTTTCCCATCACACGGCCACCGAAACCAATGACCCGGTGGTTAATATCCTGAATGGGAAACATGACCCTGTTCCAGAAGCTGTCATACATGCCCCGCTTTTCATTAAAGCCGGCAAGTCCCGCTTCCATGATCAGTTTGTCTTCATACCCTTTCTCCCTTAAATATCTGACCAGTCCCTCCGAGGCATATCCAAGGCCAAATTTATTCATGGTCTCTTCCGTGAGCTTCCGTTCACTTAGATAACGGTATCCCACCTCTCCCTTTTTGGAACGAAGCTGGTAATAGTAATACTTTGCCGCTTCCTTGCAGACGGCAAGCAGTCTTGCCCGGTGGTTTTCCTTTGCTTTCATTTCTTCGGTGTATTCTAACTCCGGGAGCTTTACACCTGCTCTGTCAGCCAGAAACTTAACCGCCTCGGCAAAGGTATAATTTTCATATTTCATGATGAAAGTAAAGACATTGCCTCCGGCTCCGCATCCGAAGCAGTAATACATCTGTTTCGACCCGGACACGGAAAAAGAAGGAGATTTCTCATTATGAAAAGGACAGAGTCCGAAATAACTGGCACCCTTCTTCTGTATCTTCACATATCCGGAAATCACGTCTACAATATCATTTTTCATCCTGACTTCTTCCACAATTTCTTCAGGATAATACATATGTAAACCTTGCCTTTCGTCGTAATATTTTGGGTCATCCGTGCCAGGACTTGGGAATATAGAGTTCCTCATATGTGGCAATGGCGAAACGGTCCGTCATGGCACCCACATAGTCACATACCACACGTTCTCTCTCTTCGCCCTCATCTATCATGCGAAGATAATCCGCCGGCAGCACGTCAATGTGCGTCAAAAAATGATGGTACAGGGTTTTCATCAGCATTTCCGCCTTGCCTTCCTCACTTTTCGCTTCCGGATTCTGATACACTCTTTCAAACATGAACTGGCGCAGTTTTTTCATGGCTTCCGCCACCGGCTCTGACATTCTGATATCATCAATACCTGAGCTTGTGGTTACAATGTCATGGATAAAATGATCCAGCCGCTCTCCTGTAGTGTAACCGATCACATCCCCGATTTCCTTGGGAATATCCTCTTCCTTCAGAATGCCTGCCCGGATGGCATCATCCATATCATGATGAATATAGGCAATTTTATCGGAAAATCTTACGATTTTTCCCTCCAGGGTAAAGGGCATACTGTCCGTCTGGTGATTTAAAATACCGTCCCGTACTTCTACGGTAAGATTAAGTCCCTGTCCGTTCTTCTCCAGTTTTTCCACAGTACGTACACTCTGCACATTGTGCTCAAATCCAAAGGGACAGACCTCGTTTAAAGCTCTCTCCCCGGCATGTCCGAAAGGCGTATGCCCCAGATCGTGTCCCAGTGCAATCGCTTCCACCAGATCTTCATTCAGTCTGAGTGCTTTTGCTATCGTCCTGGCATTCTGGGACACCTCCAGCGTATGGGTCAGCCTCGTCCGGTAATGGTCGCCCTCCGGTGTCAGAAACACCTGGGTTTTGTCCTTCAGCCTTCGGAAGGATTTGCTATGCAGGATGCGGTCCCGGTCCCTTTGGAAAACCGGTCTGATGTCACACTGTTCTTCTTCCCGTTCTCTGCCCAGTGAATTCATACTGAGTGTTGCGTAGGGGCTTAAATATTCCTGCTCCCACTTTTCCAGATTTTCTCGTATTGTCATTTTGCTCCTATCTGTCCGATCATGCGGACGCATACTGTCAACATGCACAAAACAAGCCCTCTATATATAAATATTCTGCATCCGTGTCCAAAATCCTTTTTTTTATAAAAAAAACAAGCCGGACACTCATAACCTGAATGCCCGGCCTCATCTTTTTTACTTAAAGTATGCCACACCGCTTTCAAAGATCTTAAGATCCTGTTCGCCGTAAATGTTGATAGCGACGGAAGTATCTCTTCTTTCCGCATGTGCCATCTTACCAAAGCATCTGCCGTCCGGTGAGGTAATGCCTTCAATGGAGGAATAGGAACCGTTGACATTCCACTCCTCATCCATGGAAATGTTACCATCAATATCCACGTACTGGGTTGCTACCTGTCCGTTTGCAAACAGCTTGTCAATCCATTCCCTGTTTGCTACGAAACGTCCTTCACCATGGGAAGCAGGACTGCAGTAGGTCTGTCCCAGTTTGGCCTCTCTGAGCCAGGGTGATTTGTCGGATACCACCTTGGTATAGACCATCTTGGAAATGTGACGGTTAATGGTATTAAAGGTCAGTGTGGGGGAATCTGCATTCTGTCCCACGATTTCACCATAGGGAACAAGTCCCAGCTTGATCAGTGCCTGGAAGCCGTTGCAGATACCCAGTGCAAGACCGTCTCTTTCCTGTAACAGCTTCGTCACCGCTTCTTTCATCTTTTCATTTCTGAATGCGGTAGCAAAGAACTTAGCGGAGCCATCCGGTTCATCACCTGCGGAGAAGCCGCCGGGGAACATGATGATCTGCGCCTGGGAAATCGCTTTGTCAAATTCGTCCACGGAATCCCGGATGTCTTCGGCACTTAAATTTCTAAATACCCTGGTCACTACATTGGCGCCTGCCCGTTCAAATGCCTTTGCACTGTCATATTCACAGTTGGTACCGGGGAATACCGGAATAAATACAGTGGGCTTTGCCACTTTGTTCTTGCAGACATAAATCTGTTCCTTATGATACAGCGTTGTCTCAATGGGCGTAACTGCCTTCTCTGCTTTGGTCGGGAATACCTTTTCCAGAGTGCCTTTCCATGCTTTCAGGGCTTCCTCCATGGAGATTGCGGCGTCCTTGTAAATGAATTCTGCCTTGTCGTTTACCTGTCCCACCAGTGTATAATCCGTATCAGAAGCCTGCAGTTCGCTCAGTTTATCCGCATCAATTTCTGCCACAATATTGCCAAGTCCGTTTTCAAACAAAGCATGTACGGGCAGTTCGGGATCGATGGTAACACCTAACCGGTTTCCGAAAGCCATCTTGGATACTGCTGCGGCAATACCCTTGCTGTCTGTTGCGTATGCGGATACGATCACGCCCTGTTTCATCAGATCAGAGATCTGTCCGTAAAGCTCCATAACCTTCTCGTATACCGGTATCTCGTAATCATCCTTTTCAATGGCAAAGCATACCAGACTGTTGCCGGCTTTTTTAAGCTCCGGTGTAATGATGTCACTTTCCTTAGCCACATCCACTGCAAAGGAAACCAGCGTAGGCGGTACGTCAATGTCATTGAAGGTACCGGACATACTGTCCTTACCGCCGATGGAAGGAAGACCGTAGCCGATCTGTGCATCATAAGCACCCAGAAGAGCTGCAAAAGGCTGGCTCCAACGCTTAGGATCGGATGTCATACGACGGAAGTATTCCTGGAAGGTAAAACGGATCTTTTTATAATCACCGCCGTTTGCCACGATTCGTGCCATGGATTCCGTAACGGCATACACGGCGCCATGATACGGGCTCCAGGAAGAAAGATACGGATCGAAGCCGTAGCTCATCATGGTAACGGTATCTGTCTTGCCGCGGAGTACGGGGAGTTTGGCTACCATGGCCTGTGTCTCGGTCAGCTGATATTTACCGCCATACGGCATCAGCACACTGCCGGCACCGATGGAGGAGTCAAACATTTCCACAAGTCCCTTCTGGGAGCAGACATTCAGATCGGCAAGTGTAGCAAGCCATGCGCCTTTCACGTCCTCCTCATGGAGTTTTTCATCTACTTTCTTTATGGCAATCTGATCAAAATAATTATCTTCTTCGGAAGGAATATCTACGGATACCTTTGTTTCCTGATGTGCACCGTTGGTATCAAGGAATGCACGCGACAGGTTTACAATGTCTTTTCCTCTCCAGTTTAATACAAGGCGTGGCTCCTTCGTTACGGTAGCCACCGCAACTGCCTCCAGGTTTTCTTCAGCAGCATAATTTAAGAAAGTATCTACATCTTTGGGATCCACAACCACTGCCATACGTTCCTGGGATTCGGAAATGGCGAGCTCGGTACCATCCAGACCTGCATATTTCTTGGGCACCTTATCCAGATCCACCACAAGGCCGTCTGCCAGTTCACCGATGGCTACGGATACACCGCCGGCACCAAAGTCATTACACTTTTTGATCAGGCGGCTGACTTCTTCTCTTCTGAAAAGTCGCTGGATTTTACGCTCGGTAGGCGCATTACCCTTCTGGACCTCCGCACCGCAGGTTTCAATGGAGGTATCCGTGTGTACCTTGGAGGAACCTGTTGCGCCACCGCAACCGTCTCGTCCGGTACGACCACCTAACAGGATGATGATATCTCCGGGATCGGAGGTCTCACGAATGACATTCTTTCTGGGAGCAGCGCCCATAACGGCACCAATCTCCATACGCTTTGCCACATAATCGGGATGATAAATTTCCTTTACATAGCCGGTAGCCAGACCGATCTGGTTGCCGTAGGAGGAATATCCGGCAGCTGCACCCCTCACCAGCTTCTTCTGGGAAAGCTTGCCGTGCAGGGTCTCGGAAACAGGCACGGTAGGATCTGCCGCACCGGTTACACGCATAGCCTGATAAACATAACCACGCCCTGACAGAGGATCTCTGATAGCACCTCCCAGACAGGTTGCAGCCCCACCGAAAGGCTCGATTTCCGTAGGATGGTTATGGGTTTCGTTTTTGAAGAATACCAGCCACTCTTCCGTGGTCTTCTCTCCGTTATACTCCATCTCCACCGGAACAACACAGGAGCAGGCATTGATTTCATCGGACTGCTCCATATCGTCTAACTTGCCGTCCTTTTTTAACTTACGCATTGCCATCAGCGCCAGATCCATCAGACAGACAAACTTGTCCTTTCTGCCGGCAAAAATCTCTTCCCGGGTATCCAGATAGCTCTGATAGGTCGTCTCAATAGGGGCTCTGTAATAACCTTCACCAAATTCCACATCCGTAAGCTCTGTGGAAAAAGTGGTATGACGGCAGTGGTCGGACCAGTAGGTATCCAGTACCCTGATCTCCGTCATGGTCGGATTTCTGTGTTCTTCGTTTACAAAATAATTCTGAATATGCTTAAAATCCTTAAAGGTCATGGCAAGACCGAGAGACTCATAAAGATCTCTTAAGCTGCTCTCATCCATGTCCGTAAAGCCGTCAAATACCTTTACGTCTTCAGGCTCCGCAAATTCCGTAATCAGGGTATCCGGCTTCTGCATGTCGGTCTCCCGGGAATCCACGGGGTTAATGCAATAGGCACGGATCTTTGCAAATTCCTCATCTGAAATATTTCCTCTGATTACATAAATAACAGCCGTACGAATAATGGGTTCCTCATCTTCTTTTAAGAAACGCACACATTGTACCGCTGAATCGGCTCTCTGATCAAATTGTCCCGGTAAAAATTCCACACCGAATACTCTTTCATTTTCCGTAAGAGGAAACTCCTCCCTGAACAGATCATCTACGGGAGGTTCTGAAAATACACTGTAGCAGGCTTTTTCAAATGTCTCATCCGAGATATTCTCCACATCATAACGGATCAGCTCTCTGACCTTTTCAATGCCCTCCATGCCCAGATAGTTCTTGAGGTCCTCATGCAGTTCTTTTGCCTTCACCGCATAAGGTTCCTTCTTTTCCACATAGATACGTCTTACTTTTTCCATTCTTGCATCCAAGCCTTTCTCATAATAGTTGTTATCATTCCTCAATCCCGAGTTCATTCAGGATAAAAAGCAGTTCCCGGTCCACCATATCGGCAGTAATGCCGATTGTGTATGCGGAAATCTTAAGCCCTTCCAATAAAAACATAATATTTCTGGCTGTTCCCCTGCAGTCTTCACAGTAAAACTCCCCGTTTTCCACGCCGGTCTCAATCAGGCGCTCAATGATCTTCACTGCGGAGTCAAACTGCCTTTTCAGGATATTGTCCTTTTTCGGTACCTCTTCCCCGAAATAGAACTCATAGGTTGCCACCGTCAGATTATCTTTTTTCCTGAGCAGCTCTTTCTTCTGTTCTTTTAAGAAAAGCGCAAGGATTTCTGTGGCAGTGGCGTCTTCCTTAATGCTGTCGGAAAAAACATCATCTGCCTCCTCCGTTTCCATACGCAGTACTTCCAGAAAAATCTCTGCCGTACTGCCAAAATAAAGGTACAGGCCTCCGCGGCTGATACCGCAGGCATCCACAATATCCTTCATGGTAACATTCTTGTAACCCTTTTGTGTGAAAACCTTTCTGGCAGTTTCCAATATGTATTTTTTCTTTTGCAATGATTTCTCGCCCATACCCGCTTACTCCTGCTGCTTGCTTTCGCCTGTCGGCTGGCACCATTTTACAAAAAGCTCCTGGAACTTACGCAGGATGTCCAAATAGATACCTTCTTCCACTCCTGCGGGCCATACAGTTCCCTTGGTTTTTCCTTCCAGAATATATCTGGACAGAATACCCGTCAGAATATCCAGATCCTTTATGGTTGCATTTTGGATCAGTTTACGTTCATCCTCCGGGGTATGGATCCTGTGTCTTGTGTACAGATACCGGTAATTACGGTCAAGCAGACCTGTACTCTCCACGTCTGCCACAAACCTTAACAGGGTTCCCTCGTAAACGGGAAATCTCATGGTTCTCTCAGAGAAATTTTCGCACGAAAAACTGTCGCTCACCTTTTTCCCGTACCTTGCCTCCAGCCAGGGAACATACCAGAAAAGCGGCTCAATTTCCTTTTTATAGCCTTTTATGACGCTTCTTATGTATTCCTGATCTTTCTCCAAGCTCATACCCCCATAAAAAATGACACTGATATGTTTAATTGTACCATACTTTCTAAAAAAGTACAGTTTTTTTTCATTTGCAATCTGTTCAATTTTAACAGCATAAAACTTGTATTGGTATCCGGAAAATTGTATAATATTTTATATTGTTATGCAAAAAGGAGGTTTTCTTCCATGTTGTCAGTAAAGAACGAACAGGTACTCTTTTCCTACGGGGAACCGATTACGGAAATATATCTTGTCATAAGCGGCAGTTTTTCCGTGACTTTTCCCGGGGGGGAATACACCCTTTCGGGCGGTGATGTCTTAGGGATCTGTGAGTTGTCGGAAACCTCTCATTTTATGTCAGCACGGGCTTTGGAGAAGGCTTCCCTGATGCCTTTTGAGGTTACGGATCTTTCTTCCTTACGCACCTTTCTTGCAGAAAATACCAATTACTGCCCGATTTTTACCCGATCCGCATTCCGGCAGATCTCCTATCTGTTCCGCTATTACGAAGCCACCCGGGAGAAAAACGGACAGCTTTTCCAAAGGCCGGACGCTGCTGCGGATCTGTTAAACTGCGTCTGTGCGGATACCTTACATATATTGTCTTCTTTGAAAGAAATGGACGATATCCTGCTGCAGCTGCCGGAAGATACACTGCTTGCGGAAGAAGATACAACCGGGGAGCTTCCCTCTCCCGAACTGCCAAAGCCGCCTGTTTTCCATTCCGATCCCGACAACAGTCTCCTGCCCCAGTTAAAAACTTCACTGGATATCATCCTGACCTATGTCAAGGCAGATACCGAATTTGCAGAAACCTTCCGTTCGCTGATTGCCGATTATACCCGTCTTTCCGACCGCAACAGCGATGATGCCCATGCCGGACATATTCGTCAGGGAATTACCTCCATGTTTTATGATTTGTATAAATCCTGTTTTTTAAGGGCCAGCAAGTCAAAGTTTATTCCCCTGCCCGTATCCATGTTTCTTTACTTCGGCTATGTGGATGAGACACTTGCCGGACCGGAATGTACGGAATTTCTGGCGAATGCGACACAATACCTTTTAAAAACGAAACGGACAAATGTATATACCTTTTATGACTGGCTCCTTGCGATTCTCCATGGAGAAAAGGAACCCAGCCGCAATGAATTTGACATCGACTATACCGACTATATCCACCACAGGAAAGTCGCCGGAGAAATCACCGCATCGGAAGAAACTGCACTTCTTAAAGACAACATGGCAAAAATCGATTATGAATTTGCCAACATGTTCCCTACGGTCAACAAAGTGACCTTTGGCAGGATTTCCTCCTTCTGCCCTGTTTTTTCCAGCCATAATATGCTGAAAAAGCCGGGAAAATGCTTTGTCACCGCAGACTTTCTTAAGCAGGCCCAAAAGCAGCTGGAAAGCATTGACTACAGTATCTTTTACAGAGAATATACCTATTCCAATCCGGAAGCAGGAATCCCGAAGGAGTTTTTCCATACACATGTATCTCCCGATTTCATTCTGCTCCCCGGTATCGGTACCAGAAGCATCATGTGGCAGGAAATCGAAGGAAGACGCCGTACCACGCCTGCCAGATTTATGCTTCCCATACTGTATCTGGATGATACCTATACCGCAGTCATTAAGCTGTCTGCGGAGTACCGTTGGGAAATGTGTAAACGGGTGCAGGGTGCGCACTGGAATGATCTCTCCGACCGTTCCCTCACCAGTGAATATTTTGATTATATCCAGTTTTACCGTAAAAACCATGATCTGTCACAGGAAGCCAAAGACAGCATCA
>JBJFCA010000134.1:0-14332 GCA_051888725.1 Lachnospiraceae bacterium | reverse complement strand
CCAGAGCCTTCTGCAGACATTTTTGATGACACTGTTTATAAATGGAAGGCATGTTTTTTATGGGCTGTCTTTTATCGAAAAGTTCAGGGAGATGGGAAAGGCATATCCATATATGGTGTGTTCACTGACTGATGAAACGTATTCTGTACTGTGTAATTTGAAGGTACCGGAAGGCATGGATGAGAAAAAGGTTTCCTTTTGGATTTCACTTTTAGATCAATTCTACTGGGTCATTGGGTCTGTTGCGGGGGGATTGCTGGGACAGTGGCTGTCCTTTGATACAAAAGGCATTGATTTTTCCATGACGGCTCTTTTTGTTGTAATAGTTGTAAACCAATGGATGGAAAATAAAAATCATATTTCAACTTTGACAGGATTTATGGCAGCACTTTTATTCCTGGCAATATTAGGACCGGATCACTTTTTGTTGCCTGCATTGATCTTAAGTATGATGCTGCTCATTGTCTTTCGAAAGACAATAGATACGGAAGCTGATGATATGACGATAAAGGAGGGAAGAAAAGCATGAATATTACGCATTCTGCACTGATTATTGCGGTCAGTGCCTTAACGACCATGGGAATTCGCTTCTTTCCGTTTCTGGTGTTTGGAAAAAAAAGAAAAGTACCGGAACTGGTACAGTACCTGGGACGGGTACTGCCCTGCGCCATCATGGCTTCCCTGGTGGTTTATTGTTTAAAAGGAGTAACGTTGTTTACCGGAAATCATGGGCTTCCCGAACTCATTGCCATAGCAGTTGTAATAGGACTTCATGTGTGGAAAAAGAATACCTTATTAAGCATCGGTTGTGGAACAGCAGTTTATATGCTGCTTGTTCAGGTGTTTTTTCCCGCAGGTTAAGGTCCGGTGTAATTTTTGCGTAAAGAAACATGCAATTTACTATGTTTTTTCGGGGATAAATGTTATAATAAAAAGGAATATTGCTTAATGGTTGTTTCTTATTTCAGAGGATTGTTATGGATAAAATGAAGCTTAGAAATGCAAGACGTGCAGAAAAGTGGAAGCAGAATTACATTAAACAGAGACGTCTGTACAGAGAGATTCAGAATAATGCATCTGATATTACCCGGTCGCATAATTTTAACCGTACAAAATTTCATGTACAACATGGTACGATGACGGTAAACAGTCACTGTATGAATGTTGCAAGGTACAGCCTTGCAATCAGCAACCGATTGGAAAAAATGGGGATACAGTGCAGCCGGAGGGAGTTAATCAGAGGCGCACTTCTCCATGATTATTTTTTGTATGACTGGCATGATAAGGATCGGGTAGGGATTAAAAATCTGCATGGTTTCCGCCATCCGAAAGTAGCCCTGCAAAATGCGGAACAGGAATATCCTCTGACGGATCGTGAAAAGGATATAATCGTCAAGCATATGTGGCCGCTGACTGTTGTACCGCCAACCTGCAGAGAGGCATGGATTGTTACTACAGCGGATAAATGGTGTTCCCTGCTGGAGACTTTTCGGATCCTGAAGGGACATGGTGCAAAGAAGAAGGAACGGACTTAAAAGATGGGTGAACTCTATCAAAAACTGACAGAGTACGGAAAATCAGATTATTATCCGTATCATATGCCCGGACATAAACGCAGGCTTACAACGGAAACGTTGGGAGAGCTCGCCGGGATAGATATTACAGAGATAGACGGGTTTGACAATTTACACGAAGCAACAGGAATCCTGCAGAAAATACAGAAAAAGGCAGCCTGTGTTTATGGTGCACAAGAGAGTTATTATCTGATTAATGGCAGTACGGCCGGTGTACTCGCAGCAATCTCTGCAACTGTTTCGGAGGGCGGTAAAATTCTGATGGTGAGAGGTGCTCACAAATCTGCCTATCATGCAGCTTTCCTAAAGAATCTTCAAATCACATATTTGTGGCCCGGTGTGCATCCGGTATTTGGAAATCACTTGCCTGCCGATGCAGATGAAATAAGGGAAGCACTTGACCGGGAACAGGATATTCAGGCTGTTTTCATCGTGTCTCCCACCTATGAAGGACTGGTTGCAGATGTGAAAAAGATAGCCGAAATTGTTCATGAAAGAGGGATTCCCCTTATTGTGGATGAAGCTCACGGAGCGCATCTTGGCTTTGCAGAAGGGTTTGCATTAAACAGCTCCAGACTGGGCGCCGATCTTGTAGTAAGCAGTCTGCATAAGACGTTACCGGCACCTACACAGACTGCTGTTTTACATGTTTGCGGGAGTCTCGCGGATCGCGAAAAATTAAGAAGATATCTCTCTGTTTATCAGAGTTCCAGTCCTTCTTATCTGTTTATGGCAGCCATGGAGGATGCAATTGATCTGGTATCCCGTGAAAAAGAGAAATTATTTGGACAATTTCGGGCATACTGGAAAGAGATGATGCAACAGTTACAAAACTGTAAAAATCTTATTTTCCTGCAGGAGAAAAACTCTGATATCGGGAAGCTGGTGATTGCTGACGGTTCAGGCTGTTTTAGCGGTGCAAAGCTCTACGAAATCCTGCTTACCGAATATCATTTGCAGATGGAGATGGCAGCGGGCAGGTACGTACTTGCCATGTTTACGGTGGGAGATGATATAGAAGGATACCGTCGTCTTACAAAGGCTCTTCTTGAGATTGATGAGAGATGTATTTCACAAGGTGCACCAAAGATGCCATGCAGACAATTGCAGGCACGGGCTGTTATGTCCATAAGGGATGCATGGGACGCTGAAAAAGAAACATTGCCCCTGCAGAAAACGGAAGGGTGCATATCCGCTGAGTATATTAATCTCTATCCTCCCGGCAGTCCCATTCTGGTTCCCGGGGAAGTCATAACGAAGGAAATAATAAACGAAATAGAGGATTATCTGAAAAATGGATTTCATGTGCAGGGCATCTGCCGGGAACAGAACGGCATCGGTGTCAGCATTGTGTCCGGAAAAAGGTTCCCGGATACAAAATAAAGAAGTGTGAGGAGAAAATTGTGAGAAAGACAAAAATTATTTGTACAATCGGACCGGCAAGTGAAAGTGAAGAAAAATTAAGAGAGTTAATGTTAGCCGGTATGAATGTGGCGCGTTTCAATTTTTCCCATGGAACGCACAAAGAACAGCTGATTAAGTACAACAGAGTGTTAAAGGTTCGTGAAGAACTGCATCTGCCGGTTGCCACTCTTTTGGATACCAAGGGACCGGAAATCCGCCTGCGTGATTTTGAAGGCGGCAAAGCGGAACTGATTTCCGGTCAGACATTTACGCTGACAACCGATGAAATCATGGGAAACAGTGAGAGAGCAACCATTTCTTATAAGAATCTAAAAAATGACATTAATGTCGGTATGACAATTCTCATCGATGATGGTCTGATTGAAATGACCGTGGAAGAAATCAAAGGCAACGACATTATCTGTCATGTGGTGAATGGCGGTTATGTTTCCAATCATAAGGGTGTCAACGTACCGGGAGCAATCCTTTCCATGCCTTATATCAGTGATGTGGACAGAGAAGATATTATTTTTGGCATTGAGCATGGGTTTGATTTTATTGCCGCTTCCTTTGCGCGCTGCAAAGAAGATATTTTGCAGGTGCGGGAAATTCTCAAAAAGTACAACAGTAATATGCAGATTATAGCCAAAATAGAAAATATGCAGGGTATCGATAACTTAAGAGAGATTATTGAGGTTTCTGACGGTATCATGGTTGCCCGGGGAGACATGGGTGTGGAAGTGGCTATGGAAGAGGTGCCCATCCTGCAGAAAAAAATGATCAAAATGGCTGTGGAGCAGGGAAAACATGTTATTACAGCGACCCAGATGCTGGAATCCATGATCAAAAATCCCCGTCCTACCAGAGCAGAAGCGACCGATATTGCAAATGCGATTTATGATGGTACGACTGCCATTATGTTATCCGGGGAAAGTGCAGCGGGTCTGTATCCGGTTGAAGCGGTTAAGACCATGGCACGTATTGCGGAACGTACGGAGCAGGATATCAACTACCGATGCAGAATACAGAAACAGCAGTCTGTAAGCAATCAGAATATGGATATTACAACTGCCATTTCCTATGCTACCTGTACAGTTGCCATGGACCTGAATGCAGCAGCAATTATTACGGTCACCATGTCCGGATTTACCGCCAATATGATTGCCCGTTATAAACCCGGCTGTCAGATTATCGGATGTACCATTGATGAAAAGGTATGCAGACAGTTAAATCTTTTATGGGGTGTGAATCCTGTGCTGATCAGCAAGGAGCATACAACGGATGAACTGTTTGAAGAAGCGGTGTTTAAAAGCAAGCGCGCCGGACTTGTGAAGACAGGTGACACGGTTGTCATTACTGCGGGCGTGCCGTTGGGAATCGCCGGCAAAACGGATATGATTCATGTTGTGGAAGTAGTGTAAGGAAAGTCAGATATGGGGAAGATTATATATATAATGGGTAAAAGTTCCACCGGGAAGGACACGATTTATAAGAGGCTGCTGCAGGACGGCAGCCTCCATTTAAAAAGTATTGTCGGTTATACAACACGTCCGATTCGTCATCAGGAGAGCAACGGTGTGGAGTATTTTTTTACGGATGAAGACGGGTTTGCCGCACTTAGTCAGGAAGGCAAAGTCATAGAACACCGGGAATATCATACCATGCACGGTCTCTGGAGATATTTTACGGTAGATGACGGACAAATGGATCTTAGGACCGGAAATTATATTACCATAGGAACCATTGAGTCCTATATACATACAAAAGCCTATTTCGGCGAGGAAAATATACTGCCCGTGCTGATTGAATTAGATGACGGTGAAAGACTGATGCGTGCACTGGATCGGGAACGCAGGCAGGAAAACCCGAAATATGAGGAGATGTGCAGGCGTTTTCTGGCAGACAGTGAAGATTTTTCGGAAGAAAAAATAAAGGAAGCCGGAATCACAAAAAGATTCCTAAATGATGATCTGGAACGTTGTATTCGTGAGATTACGGCTTATATCGGGCAAAATCTTCTTTAGATGCAGCAGCTTTGTGACGATAAATAAGAAAGCAGGAAAGTATACAGGAAAGGGGGCAGGTGTATGGAGATAAAGGTAGACCGGACACAACAGGTACAGCCGTCACAACCGGTAAAAGAAGCACAGGAAACGGACGGCAACTTTAAGTTTACACTTGCCAGCCGTATTGAAGAGTCGGAGCTGCAGACACGCCTGCAGTCTTTGATGGAAGAAATCACCATGCAGGGGGACAGGCTTTATAAAAAGAGGGATATCCGTGATATGAAACGGTACCGGGGTCTGATTAAGGATTTCCTCAATGAAGTGGTGTACAGATCTCATTCCTTTTCCAGGGAAAACTTTTTAGACAAGCGCGGCAGACACAGAGTATACGGCATTATCCGGCTGATTGACCAGAATCTGGATGAGCTTGCCCGGGAGCTGGTTAAGGACGAACAGGACAATATTGAGATTTTGAATAAAATCGGTGAGATCAGAGGACTTTTACTGGATATTTTTACATAAGGGACCGGGCAAAAGAAGAAAAGCCGGAAGGTTTAGGAGGGTACATGGCTTATTTTAAGGATATTATCGGACAGGAGCAGATCAAAGAGCATTTACAGAATGCCATTGCAACGGGAAAGATTTCCCATGCATATATTATTAACGGAGAAAGGTTTGCCGGTAAGGAATTCATTGCGAAAATATTTGCAATGACGCTGCAGTGCGAGCAGAAAGGTGCGGAACCCTGTCAGGAATGTCATTCCTGTAAACAGGCACTTTCCGGCAACCATCCGGACATCATTCGTGTGACCCATGAGAAGCCGGGCTCCATCGGGGTAGACGACATCCGCAGCCAGATCAATGGGGATATTGCCATTAAACCGTACAGCGGTCCCTATAAGGTTTATATTGTGAATGAAGCGGAAAAGATGACGGTGCAGGCACAGAACGCCCTGCTTAAAACACTGGAAGAGCCGCCTGCATACGCAGTCATTATACTTTTGACGACCAACGTCAATGCAATGCTGCAGACGATTCTCAGCCGCTGCGTGATACTGAATATGAAACCTGTATCGGGAGACCTGATTAAGAAATATCTCATGGAGGAAATGCAGATTCCGGATTATAAAGCAGAGGTCTGTGTGGCATTTGCCAGAGGAAATGTCGGTAAGGCAAGACAGCTTGCCATGAGCGAAGATTTCGACAAGGTGAAGGAAGAGGCCCTTGCACTCTTAAAATATGTACAGGAAATGGATGTCAATGAAATGATGGCAGCCATTAAAAAAATCAATGAGTACAAGATGGATGTCAATGATTATCTGGACATCCTGTCTATCTGGTACAGGGATGTTCTTTTATTTAAGGCGACACACGATGCCAATCATATTGTTTTTAAGGAAGAGATTCAGAACATTAAAAAAGTGGCCGGACGGACCTCTTATGAGGGTATTGAGAAGGTGATAAATGCACTGGCAAAGGCGGAAAAAAGGCTGGAAGCCAATGTGAATTTTGAACTGACCATGGAACTGCTATTGCTTGACATGAAAGAAAACGGTTAGTATTATAGAATTTGAGGTTTATAGATGGAGGTTTATAGATGGTAAAAGTAATCGGAGTCAGATTTCGTACTGCGGGAAAAATTTATTTTTTTGATCCCCTGCAGTTTCAGATAGAACGAGGTGGTCATGTTATAGTGGAAACCGCCAGAGGTATTGAGTTCGGCACAGTAGTCAGTGCACCCCGGGAAGTAGAGGATGACAAAGTTATCCAGCCGTTAAAGCCGGTATTAAGAATTGCAACCCAGAAGGATATTGAGCAGGAAGCCGACAACAAGAGAAAAGAAAAAGAGGCTTTTCAGATCTGTCTGGAAAAAATCAAAAAACACGGCTTGGAAATGAAGCTGATTGATGCGGAATACACTTTTGACAATAATAAGGTTTTATTTTACTTTACAGCCGACGGCAGAATTGATTTCCGTGAACTGGTGAAGGATCTGGCCAGTGTATTTAAAACCAGAATTGAACTTCGTCAGATCGGTGTGCGCGACGAGACCAAGATTGTGGGAGGAATCGGTATCTGCGGCAGACCTTTATGCTGTCATACCCATCTCTCCGAGTTTATTCCGGTTTCCATTAAGATGGCAAAGGAACAAAATCTTTCCTTAAATCCCACTAAGATTTCCGGTGTATGCGGAAGACTGATGTGCTGCTTAAAGCATGAAGAGGATACCTATGAGGAGTTAAATCGACGACTTCCCAATGTGGGAGATCTCGTAACGGCGAATGACGGAACCAAGGGTGAGGTACAAAGTGTCAACGTGCTTCGCCAGCTGGTGAAGGTGATTGTGGATGTCAATGATGAAAAAGAAATCCATGAGTATAAGGTAGAAGAACTGCAATTTAAGAAGAAACACGGTAAAAAGGAAAAACTGGATCTTTCTGCAGAGGAGTTAAAGGAACTGGAAAAGCTCGAAGAAGAGGAACAGAAAGAGATTGCCGAAGAAATCGCAGAGGTAGATGAGATTGCAGGGGTTCGTCCCGCAAATATGCGAGAGAACCGTCAGGATAAGAAAGGCGGTCAGGGAAGAAATAACCGCCGGGATAACCGGGGCAGACAGCAGGATGGCGCCCGGTCAGAGAAGGCAGACAAGCCTGAACGGGGCGAACGTGCGGAAAAGGCGGACAAGCCTGAACGGGGTGAGCGTGCGGAAAAGGCGGACAGAAAAAAACAGCCCAGACCAGATCGGGGCAACCGTCCGGAGAATGAAAAACCCCAGAACAAGACAGATGAGGGTAAAAGAAACCAGAAGTTTTACAGAAACCGTACATTTAACAGAAATGGAAAGAAAGATGGAAGACAAAACGAAAACAGTCATTCTGAAGGATAAGGAACGTCTGGATTCCCTGCAGAGAAACGGTTATCAAATCATTCAAAACCCTGAAAAATTCTGTTTTGGGATGGATGCGGTACTGTTATCCGGTTTTGTGAAGGTAAAACCCTGTGGTACGGTACTGGATCTTGGAACCGGTACGGGTATTATTCCCATATTACTGGAGGCCAAGACAAAAGCCTCTCATCTGACGGGACTGGAAATTCAGGAGGAAAGTGCGGATATGGCAAGACGCAGTGTGGCGTTAAACGGGCTTTCTTCCAAAATCGATATTGTAACCGGTGATATCAAAGAAGCAGGCAGTCTTTTTGAGGCTGCTTCTTTTGATGTCATCACTTCCAATCCTCCTTATATGATTGCCAAACACGGTCTGCAGAATCCGGATGCACCAAAGGCCATTGCCAGACATGAGATTCTGTGTACCTTAAATGATGTGGTGAGTCAGACAGCGAAGCTCTTAAAACCGGGCGGACATTTTTTTATGGTACACAGACCATTTCGGCTGGCTGAAATTTTTGCTGTGATGCAGGAATATAAAATAGAACCGAAAAGGATGAAACTTGTCTATCCTTATGTGGATAAAGAACCCAATATGGTGCTGATAGAGGGGATAAAAGGAGCCCGCGCAAGAATGACGGTGGAAAAACCGCTCATCGTTTTTGAAAAGCCGGGGGTTTATACATCGGAAATTCGTGATACTTACGGTTACTGACCGGTAAAAATGGAGGAATTATGGCGGGAATGCTTTATTTGTGCGCAACACCCATCGGCAACTTACAGGACATGACGCCGAGAGTGGTGGAAACGCTTCGGAATGTGGATCTCATTGCAGCGGAAGATACGAGAAACAGTATCCGGCTGTTGTCTGCTTTTGATATCCATACTCCCATGACCAGTTATCATGAATACAATAAGGTGGAAAAGGCGGATCAGCTTGTGGCAAAGATGCAGGCAGGAGAAAATATTGCATTGATTACCGATGCGGGAACACCGGCGATTTCGGATCCGGGTGAGGTACTGGTGGCGAAATGTCAGGAGGCAGGAATCTGTGTGACCAGCCTGCCGGGACCGGCGGCCTGTATTACCGCACTGACGCTGTCGGGACTTCCCACCAGGAGGTTTTGTTTTGAAGGCTTTCTGCCGGCTGAAAAAAAGGAACGCAAGGCGATACTGGAAGAGCTTCGCGGGGAGACCAGAACCATCATTTTGTATGAAGCGCCGCACCATCTTGTAAAAACTCTGACCGATTTGATAGAAGCACTGGGTGACCGTAGAATTACCTTATGCAGGGAACTGACCAAAAAATTTGAAACCATACTGCCGACTACTCTTTCAGGCGCACTTGTCAAATATGAGACAGAAGAGCCCAGAGGGGAATATGTACTCGTACTTGCGGGAAAGAGCATGGAGGAAAAGAAGAAGGAGCAGATTGCTGTCTGGGAAGATATGAGCATTGAAGAGCATATGGCCTTTTATGTGAAAGACGGTATGGATGAAAAATCGGCCATGAAGCAGGTAGCCCGCGACAGAGGTGTGGGAAAACGGGAGATTTATGATTATCTGCATAAGGGATAAAAGGAGGAAGGAATATGGCGCAGGCATGCGACACATGTGCAAATTACGAATATGATGACGAAGAGGAATATTACACCTGTGCAGTCAATCTGGATGAAGATGAAATGTACCGGTTTTTGACAGGCAGCAAATTTGAATGTCCGTATTATACAAATGGTGATGAATATGCTGTGGTTCGCCATCAGATGTAAACCGGATCAGCAAAGAAGATGCTGACGTAGCAAAAAAAGTCCGCCAATAAGCGGACTTTTTCTAATGGATTTATTATTTTGCAAGCATTTTGTCAAAGCGTTCCATGGCTTCTTTCGTATTTTCCTTGGTGCCGAATGCAGTGAGCCGGAAGAAATATTTGCCGTTGTCACCAAAGCCTGCCCCGGGTGTACCTACTACCTGGATTTCATTTAACATATAGTCAAAGAACTCCCAGGATTCCATACCCATCGGACATTCAAACCAAACGTAAGGAGAGTTGATACCGCCAAAATAGCGGATCTTGTTTTTCTCCATGCAGTCCGCAATGATACGGGCGTTTTCCTGATAGTAAGCAATATTGGCACGGCACTGTGCCATACCTTCTTTGGAGAACACCTCAGCGGCACCTTTCTGTACAATATAAGAAACACCGTTGAACTTCGTGGTCTGTCTGCGGTTCCACATCGCATTTAAGGACATTTCGGTTCCGTTTGAAGCGGCAAATTTAAGATCCCTGGGCACAATGGTATAGCCGCATCTGGTACCGGTAAATCCGGCGGTTTTGCTTAAGGAGCAGAACTCGATGGCACATTTCTTGGCACCTTCGATTGCAAAAATACTGCGGGGAAGTGCAGGATCCGTGATGAAGCATTCGTAAGCGGAGTCATACAGGATGATGGCATCGTTAGCCAGTGCGTAGTCTACCCAGACCTTTAACTGCTCTTTGTTGTAAGCAGCACCGGTAGGGTTGTTGGGGGAGCAGATGTAGATAATGTCTGCATGCAGGGAAGGATCCGGCATGGGCAGGAAGTTGTTCTCTGCGTTGGCACTGATGTAAGTGATGTTTCTGCCGTTCATGATGTTGGTATCCACATATACCGGGTAAACGGGATCAGGAATCAGGATTACATTGTCCCGGTCAAACAGATCGGTGATATTTCCGGTATCGCTTTTGGCGCCGTCGGAAATGAAAACTTCGCCTGCGTCAATGGAAACACCGTTTTCTGCATAATAGTTTACAACGGCATCCCGCAAGAAAGCATAGCCCTGCTCAGGACCATATCCTTTAAAGGTTTCGGGTCTGCCCTGATCGTCCACACCTTCATGAAGTGCTTTGATCACGCTGCTGCTGATGGGGCGTGTCACATCACCGATACCCAGGCGGATGATTTTTTTATCCGGATTTTTTTCCTGATAAGCAGCCACCCTGTGGGCAATCTCAGTGAAGAGATAGCTTTGTTTCAGATTTAAGTAGTTCTCGTTTAATTTTGGCATGTTTGCTGTCCTCCGTTTTATATAAGTGTAATCATATGCTCTACTAATTTGGCAGAATGCATTGCAGCTGCCTTTTCAAAAGCAGGATAATCCATTTCGGCACTGTCATCTGCCTTATCGGAAATGGCCCTGATAATGACAAAAGGAATCTTATTTAAATAGGCGCTGTGTGCAACGGCGGCACCTTCCATTTCCGTGCAGTCACCCTGAAATTCCGTAATGAGATATTCTTTCTTTTCTTTATCTGATATAAACTGGTCCCCACTTAAGATCCGTCCGATTTCCACATGAATGTCCGGATTGACTTCCCTGCAGGAAGCAGCGGCGGCATCGATCAGAGCCTTGTCTGCCTTGAATTCGCGGCATCCCATCTGAGGTACCTCCCCGAGCTGATAGCCAAAAACTCTTACATCCAAATCATGATAAAGGGCATCTCTGGAAATCAGGATGTCACCGATATCAAGCGCCGGATTTAGGGAACCTGCTACACCTGTATTGATAATGTGCGTGACCTGAAATACATCTGCAAGAATCTGGGCACAGAGTCCTGCGTTTACTTTACCGATGCCGGAACGGACAATCACAACATCCACGTCTTTTAAGGTTCCGGTAAAAAACTCCATGCCGGCTTTGTCCACGATACGGCTAAGCTGCATTTCATTTTTCAGGTGTTGTACTTCAAGATCCATGGCACCGATAATTCCGATTCTTTTCATATGGTAAATTCCTCCGTAGATAATAGGGTCTGGCAGATCTGCCGGTGTTTATTCCGGATATACAAGACGACTGTTGTCAATGTGATAGAGTACATTGTCCAGAAAACGTCCGGACAGAAAATTTGCCATGGGCAGATTCATATCCAGATAATTGCCGCAGTCTTTGGGAGATGCCCCGGGCACTTCGTCATGGTAATCCCGCATAAATTCAAATAGTTCAATCATAAGAGGTACGATATCAGCGGATTTGTAGTCTCCTGCAAGCAGCAGATAAAAACCGGTGCGGCAGCCCATGGGCCCAAAGTAAATAGTCTTTTCACCATAGCTTTTGTGGTTTCTTAAAAATGTGGCAGCCAGGTGTTCAATGGTGTGTACCTCTGCCGTATTCATGACAGGTTCTTCGTTGGGACTTGTCATGCGGATATCAAAGGTGGTAATGGTTTCTGCTCCAACCTTATCCTTTCTGGATACGTAGATACCGGGCTGAAGCTTTATATGGTCAATGGTAAAACTTGCGATTTTTTCCATGTATTTTGCCTCCATATGTTTTTACATCCCTTAGAATAGAGGATTTACAAGCAAAAGTCAAGAAAGACAGGGTGTTATTGCGATAAATATGTGTTGCAAAAAGAAGGGTAATAGGATACGCTGATACAAAAGGAGGAATTCAAAATGGAAGAAAGCAAAAAGAAAAAAGACTGGCTTCTCATTTTCTTTTTTGTCAGTCTGGTTATTTGTGGGGTGGGTATCTTACTTGTCAACTCATTACATATGGTTGTACTTACGCTTTCGATGATTTTCGGAGGCGGTATGTGTGCCGTCATTTCAGGAATTATCCTGATTATCAGACAGATCTGCAGAGTGAGGCAAAAAAAGATGCCGTCGCCGTTTTTGCTGTTTGGCATCATGAATGCATTGTTTCTGCTTTTTATGGTAGGATATGGCATTTATGACATACTGACAGATACCGGTTTTATGGCGGGAATTATGGGATTCTTATGCCTTGTTTATGTTGTTCCGGCATTGGCGATACTGCTTCTTGCCGATATCATCACCGGCGTGATTGTGACCAAAAGACAGAGAAAGGCAATAGAAGGCAGTTAATATGTACCGATTACTGATTGTTGAAGATGACAAAGGAATAGCGGAAGCCATTAAAGAACAGGCACAGATGTGGGACCTTAAGGTGCAATGTGTGGGAAATTTTCACAATGTGATGCAGGAGTTTGCGGAATTCGATCCCCACATCATACTGCTGGATATTGTGCTGCCTTTTTTCAACGGTTATCACTGGTGCAGTGAAATCCGCAAAGTATCAAAAGTGCCGATCATTTTTATTTCTTCCGCATCTGATAATATGAATATGGTCATGGCAATGAATATGGGGGCAGATGATTTCATTGCAAAGCCCTTTGACCAGAGTGTGCTGATGGCTAAGCTGCAGGCGATGCTTCGAAGGACCTATGATTTTGCTTCCTCCGTCCCGGTACTGGAACATAAGGGAGCGCTACTGAATACGGGAGATCATACGTTTACTTATCAGGATGAAAAGATCACACTTTCCAAAAATGAGTATCGCATCCTGTATGTTTTGCTGGAAAACAAAGGCAGGGTTGTGAGTCGTGAAAAATTGATGGATAAGCTGTGGGAGACGGACAGTTTTGTGGATGAAAACACATTGTCCGTCAATGTGAACAGATTAAGAAAGCGTCTGGAAGCTGCCGGACTGAAAGATTTTATTACGACCAGATTTGGTGAGGGATATCTGATTGAGAATTGAGGTTTTGTATGAAACTGTTTTTACTATATATCAAACAAAGAAGACGAGGTATAGCTGCAGGCGTAATTTTTAGCCTGCTCTTTGTTGTTTCCTTCAGCCTGTATCAGCTGCCGTTAAAAGCAGTTCTGTATCCGGTGCTTCTTTGCCTGTTAATCGGCCTGCTGTTTCTTATCATTGATTTTTTGCGTGTCAGACACAAACATGAACTGCTTTGCAGTATCCGAAGCCTGACGGATGTTGCGGCAGAAGTTCTTCCCCGGGCAGATGGTATTGAAGATGAGGATTATCAGAACATTCTGAGCCTTTTGTGCAGTGAATATCAGGATTACATAACTGACAGTCACCTGAAATATTCTGAAATGGTGGACTACTATACAGTGTGGGCACACCAGATAAAAACGCCCATAGCTTCTATGAGGCTGACTTTACAAAATGAAGACTCTGCCCTTTCCCGGAAGCTTTCCAACGATCTGTTCCGTGTGGAGCAGTACGTGGAAATGGTGCTTACATTTTTAAGGCTGGATTCTGAAAGTACCGATTATGTCATAAAAGAATATGATCTGGATGAAATGATCCGGCAGTCTGTAAAAAAGTTCTCAGGAGAGTTTATCACCCGGAAGCTGCGTCTTTTGTATGAACCGCTGCAGGTAACGGTTATTACGGATGAAAAATGGCTCTGTTTTGTAATTGAACAGGTGCTTTCCAATGCCTTAAAGTACACACCCTCAGGCAGTATTTCCATTACCTTAAAACCGGAGAAAAAACTTTGTATTACGGATACGGGAATCGGGATTGCGCCACAGGATCTGCCCCGTATTTTTGAAAAAGGCTATACCGGCTGCAACGGCAGAACGGATAAAAAGGCAAGCGGTATCGGTCTTTATTTATGCAAGCGCATCTGCAAAAAACTCGGTCACGAT
>JBJFCA010000133.1:0-3045 GCA_051888725.1 Lachnospiraceae bacterium | reverse complement strand
AGACTGTTTGTTTTCAATAAAATTGAAAGTGAGCGGTCTTTCTTTTGGTTAAAGGAGTTAGGTTTCGTGAGTAACGATTATATGCGTTGATGAAAGGAGCGATTGTATGGAAACGATTAAGAATGTATCTATCAGCGAATTGCATAGTTTTAGGAATCACCCGTTTAAGGTGGAGACCAATACGGAATTATGCGAGCTGATGAGAAGTATTGAAAAGGAAGGTGTGCTTGTGCCACTTCTGGTGAGGACGAATCCTTATGGAGATGGATATGAGGTCATATCGGGACATCGAAGAAAGGAAGCAGCTCTATGGGCTGGGGAAACTGAGGTTCCTGTTGTCATAAGAGAGCTTGATGATGACCAGGCAGTTGTGGCGATGGTGGATTCGAATCTGCATCGGGAGAATTTAAAGCCCAGTGAGAAAGCATTTGCCTATCGAATGAAACTGGAGGCAATGAAGCATCAGGGGAAAAAGGTATTGGCAGATGATATTACTTTGGCTCAAGTTGAACCGAGGTCTACCAAAAAGAATCCGGGAGGGCTTGTTTCCGGTGCTATGCGAAGTAACGAGTTGCTTGCAAAGCAGGCAGGGGAGAGCGTGGCTCAGATTAAAAGATATATCCGCCTTACCAATCTTATTCCTAAGATTTTGAATATGGTGGACGAAGGAAAGATTGCTTTTACAGTGGCTGTGGAGCTTTCATATCTGAAGGAAGAGGAGCAGTACGAGCTTCATGCCATTATGGATTTGGAGCAGTGTACCCCATCATTATCTCAGGCGTGTCGTTTGAAGGTAATGAGCCAGCACGGAACATTGGATATGGATGCGATTTGTATGGTTTTGGAGGAAGAAAAGCCAAATCAGCGGGAGCAGATAAAGCTTCGTGCAGATGCATTGGCAAAGTATTTCCCGGAGGATTATACACCAAAGCAGAAGACGGATTTAATCGAACAGCTTCTGAAGGAGTGGTATGAGAAGCAGGAATACAGCAAGCAGGAAAGCATTGGCAGCAGTCGTGGCAGAGCAAGATAATGGAAGGGAGGTAGTAGCGATGAGCAGAGAATTATCAACTTATGAAGCAATGGGTGGTACTTATACAGAGGTGGATGGAGTGTTTTATCCGAATATTGTGGTTTCGGAGGAAGCAGATGTGTGGATTGGAAAATATGGTCTGTTATGGATAGATTATATGAAATCCAATCATGCAGAAAGGTACAGGCACCATATTCGTATGGGAACCTTGAGTGCCAGAGCTTTTGAGCTAAATGAAGAGGCTTATGAAATGCTGGAAGGAATCGTGAATCAGTATCTGGCAAAGCATAAGCCACAGAATTCAGCTTCTACAGTGGAAATGTGGAGGCTTCGGGAACAGGCAAAACAAATGGCGGAAGAGGTCGTGCTTAGCGACATTGTACGCCAGTATCATTAGAATTTGGAGGATTTTAGTATGAGAGAGATTAGAGAATACAATATGAACGGAACTATTATTTTGGGCGTGGATAATGGTTATGGCAATGTGAAAACCGCCCACAGAGTATTTCCTACGGGAATTATAAAGTGTGACAGTGAACCGGTGCTGAGTAAGGAGTATATCGAATATGATGGTGCTTATTATATTATTGGTGAAGGTCACAAGGGCTTTGTTGCAGACAAGCAGGAGGATGATGATACTTATATTCTGACTCTTGCAGCGATTGCAAAGGAGCTTGAGGCAAGAGGACTTACAGAGACTAGAATTCATCTGGCGGTGGGACTTCCTTTGAAGTGGGTACAGGCACAGAGAGACAGCTTTAAGCAGTATCTGACCAGAGAAAGATATGTTTCCCTGAAATACAGAAAGGTAAACTATCTTATCGAAATTGTGGATTGCACGGTCATGCCACAGGGCTATGCGGCTGTTGCAGAGAATTTGAAGGATTTCAAGGGAATGAACCTGCTGGTGGATATTGGCAACGGTACTATGAATGTTATGTATCTGAATAACGGCAGACCGATTGAAAGTAAGTCATGGACAGAAAAACTGGGTGTGAATCAATGCTTTATCCGTATTCAGAATCGAATAATGGATAGGACCGGAACAAAATTACCAGATGAAATTATCAATGATTTCTTAAGATATGGCGATGCGGATGTAAGTGAGTCATATTTATCAGCGATGAAGCAGGTTGCTGAACAGTATGTACAGGAATTGTTTCAGAAGCTTCGAGATTACGAGTATAACGAGGATTTGATGAAGCTGTATGTTATGGGTGGCGGTGCCAGAATGGTGGAGATTTTTGGAAAATACAATCCGGACAGGACAACCTTTAATCATGATATTTGCGCAAATGCCAAGGGGTATGAATACTTCTGTTACATGATGCTTCGTCAGAAGAATCGAAAGTAGGTGGTTAGATGGCTGTAAAGAATCATAATTTCCGCTTCAATGAGGAAAAAGAAGCGGAAAGAAAAGCGTGGCAAATTCTTCACTCAGAAGAAGTGAAGGAGGACTTCCGCTCTCAGAATGAATTTGTTATAGCTGCCATCAATGACTACTATGCAAGGCATCTTGCACTCAAACGAGATCCATATCTGGAATCAAGGGAGAAGGAGGATGCATTTGTAAAAGGAATTGTTGAGGCAGTAGAGCAAAAGGTGCTTGATAATCTGCCGGGGTTGGCGGGTATGTATATGGTGCAACAGCAGTCTCTTTTATCCGTGTTGGGATTACAGGGGATGGTGACCGTACAACAACAGGTGCCAATGCCACAGATGGTAGCAGGAATGCAGATGTCAGGGCAGGTATCAGCATCCGTACAAGGGTCTGAGCAAAGGCAAGAGGCTGTGGTTGACAGAGATGGATATGAAAAAAGAGATTACACTGAGGAGGATGAGAAAAAGTATCAGATAGAACCTGATATTAACGAGTTCCTTGATTTCAGTTTTTGTGGTGAATGATAGCAGATGGCTACAAAGCTTTTGTAAATAAAAACGAGGTAGCATCAGTTGTGAAAGAATATGTAGCCATAATTAAGCAAGGTAAGCAACCTATAAAATTACAAATA
>JBJFCA010000132.1:0-3105 GCA_051888725.1 Lachnospiraceae bacterium | reverse complement strand
AATTGTGACAGTTGGTCAGTACATAGGGAATCGGGAATTTTTCCAATCCTGAAGCTCTTGCGGTCTGGATAATACCTACAAAGGTAATATCGTGGCTGGTCAGCTTATCAAATTTGATTTTTAACTTATCCATATTGCCGGAGGTATTGTGAGTTTTTAAGATACCGTAGGCAATGGTTTCTTTTTTTGCTTCTTCTTTGGTGACTGTTTTGCCGCACTTCTGCGCAATGGCAGCGGCAGCATCCTGTCCGTCTTCAATGATCTCGGTGCCATTTACAAGATAAGCACCGCCTTTTAACAATTCGATCATATAATCCCGTCTCCTTTCTTTTTGTCTTTCTCTATGTTGTCGGTTTATTTTGTTGTTTTGGAGGCTTTTCCTGCTGATGTTTTCTTAGGGGCAGACAGTTCTACCTTGTCAAGATGCCAGATTTCATCCACATACTGCTGAATCGTTCTGTCAGAAGTAAACTTACCGGAGCTTGCCATATTGAGGATGGCGCTTCTTGCCCAGCCCTTCTCATCCCTGTAAGCAGCCTCTACTCTTTTCTGTGCTTCCGCGTAGGGTTTGAAATCCTTTAAGATAAAGTAGGTATCTGCCTTTGCCGTACTCTGTGTATTCAGCAGGGAATTGTACAGAGGGCGGAACAGTTCCGGATCATCCTTGGAATACGTGCCGTTGATTAACTGCATCAGTACCTTTCTGATATCCTGGTCATTGTTAAAGATCTCCATGGGATTGTAGCCGCCATAGTTTTCGTAATTAATGACTTCATCTGCAGAAAGACCGAAGATAAAGGCATTCTCTTCCCCTACTTCTTCCACGATTTCCACGTTTGCACCGTCCATGGTTCCCAGAGTCAGCGCACCGTTTAACATAAACTTCATGTTACCGGTACCGGAAGCTTCCTTACTTGCCGTAGAAATCTGTTCGGAAACATCGGATGCTGCAAAGATGATCTCTGCATTGGATACTCTGTAGTTTTCAATAAATACCACTTTCAGTTTTCCGTTTAAGGAAGCATCATTATTGATCACATCTGCCACAGCATTGATCAGCTTAATGGTCAGCTTTGCATTTCTGTATCCGGCAGCTGCCTTTGCACCGAAGATAAAGGTGCGGGGATAGAAATCCATATCCGGGTGATCCTTTAATTCGTTGTACAGATACATAACATGAAGGATATTTAAGAGCTGTCTCTTGTATTCATGCAGACGTTTTACCTGTACATCAAAGATGGAACGGGGATCTACCTCTATGCCGTTGTGCTCTAAGATATACTCTGCCAGACGTACCTTGTTGCGATATTTGATATTCATGAATTCCTGCTGTGCCTTCTCATCATCCGCATAAATCTTCATCTTGGCAATCTGCGGCAGGTCGGTGATCCATTCGTCTCCGATATGCTCTGTTACCCAGTCAGCCAGAAGCGGGTTTGCATGCAGGAGGAATCTTCTCTGGGTGATACCGTTGGTCTTGTTGTTGAACTTCTCTGGCATCATCTCATAGAAATCCTTCAGTTCCTGATTCTTTAAGATCTCGGTATGCAGTCTGGCAACACCGTTTACGGAATAGCCTGCTACAATGGCAAGACGTGCCATATGTACCTGACCGTCATAAATGATTGCCATTTTGCGGATCTTCTCCTGATTACCGGGATAGCGGTTGTTGACTTCCTGTAAAAATCTGCGGTTGATCTCTTCCACAATCTGATAAATACGGGGAAGCAGTCTGGAGAACAACTCAATGGGCCACTTTTCCAGGGCTTCTGCCATAATGGTATGGTTGGTGTAAGCACAGGTCTTTGTGGTGACATCCCATGCTTCATCCCACTCTAAGTTATAGTCATCCATGAGGATACGCATCAGTTCGGGAATGGCTACGGTAGGATGGGTATCGTTTAACTGGAAGGTAACCTTCTCGTAGAACTTACGGATATCGTCATGCTTACGCATATATTTTTCCACAGCTTCCTGAACGGATGCGGAAATAAAGAAATACTGCTGCTTCAGACGAAGCTCTTTACCTGCATAATGATTGTCATTGGGATAAAGCACTTCCACAATATTTCTTGCGAGGTTCTGCTGTTCCACTGCCTTCTGATAATCACCTTTATCAAAGGAATCCAGCTGGAAGCATTCAATCGGTTCTGCATCCCAGATACGCAGGGTATTGACGATACCGTTGCCATAGCCTACGATGGGCAGATCGAAAGGCACTGCCTTTACGGACTGATAGCCCTCCTGATGGAAATGGCTTCTGCCGTTCTGGTCTGTGGTTACATTCACATAACCGCCAAATTTAACGACTTTTGCGTATTCGGGGCGACGAAGTTCGAAAGGATTACCGTTTTCCAGCCAGTTATCGGGTACTTCTACCTGATAGCCGTCTCTGATCTCCTGCTTGAACATACCGTAACGATAACGGATACCACAGCCATATGCCGGATAACCAAGAGTTGCCAGAGAGTCTAAGAAGCAGGCTGCCAGACGACCCAGACCACCGTTGCCAAGAGCAGCATCGGCTTCCATGTCTTCCACGACATTCAGATCCAGTCCCAGTTCATCCAGTGCTTCCTTCACGGTCTTGTATGCCTGCAGGTTAATCAGGTTATTGCCCAGTGCGCGTCCCATTAAGAACTCCATGGAGAGGTAATATACCATCTTGGGATCTTCTTTATCGTATGCTTTCTGGGTTTCCATCCAGTGATCAATGATCTGATCCTTTACGGAATAGCAGACTGCCTGGAACACCTGCTGGGGCGTTGCTTCCTCCAGTGTCTTTCTGTAAAGTGTCTTGATATTGTACAAAACGCTTCTCTTGAACAATTCCTTATCGAACTTCATCGTATTTTTCACCATTGCTTTTCCTCCTCATTAAATTTTTTCCACGGAAATTTTAACATTTTCTCCGTTAACATTCCACTCTTTTGCTACAGAAAATTCATTTTTTACACAGAGTTCATCTGCAAGAACCTTTCCGGCAATCTCTTTTTCATGATTCTGTGCAATTTTTTCAATCTTTTCATTATCTGCAAAAGCAACACGGATATGGTCTGTTACTTCGAAACCGGTATCCTTTCTCATGGTCTGGATCTTACTGAT
>JBJFCA010000131.1:0-3108 GCA_051888725.1 Lachnospiraceae bacterium | reverse complement strand
AGAAGAGTTTGGGTATATGACAAATCGAATCATTCGTATCAAGAAAGAAAATATGCTTCCCTGGGATGAGATGGCGGTCATTTTCCGCACCAACCGGGAAGCCCTACGCTTTTCCGAGATACTTAAGAACTCCCAAATACCATACAGACTTTCCCATGACCGGGTACAGTCTGTCAATAAAGAATGCTTAGAGGATGTGCTTTCCTATATGAAAATTGCTGATGGTGATACAAGTAGGGAAACGTTCTTCCAAATCATAAATAAACCGGAGAGGGGGATTTCAAGAGAATTCTTTATGGATGAAAAGATAAGTCTGTCAAAGACTGCTTATCTGTATGAAAAACTGTTTGACTATGCCGCAGTAAAAAAGCTGGAAAAACTTATGAAAGATATAAATATGATGTCTGGCCTGTCGCCACTTTCAGCAGTCCGATATCTTCGTAAAGCCGTAGGATATGATAAATGGATAGAAGAAAATACAAAAGATGCGGAGAATATCCTGAAAATGCTGTCAGATATGGAAGAACTTGCAAAAAGATGCGATGACAGGCAAAAGTTTATCAGGATGCTCGAAAATGAAAAAGAGAAAAAAGGACAAAACGGGAAGCAAGGCATCCGGCTTCTTACCATGCATGCTGCAAAAGGTCTTGAGTTTACTTACGTCTGTATTCCCAATGTGAACGAAGGTGTGATTCCACACGGAAAGCTACCGGATGAGGAAAGCATAGAAGAGGAGAGACGATTGTTTTATGTAGCTGTCACAAGGGCAAAAAAAATCCTGGATATTCTTTATCTCACAGGATCAAAAGAACATCCGGGATTTCCTTCCCGCTTTCTGAAAAAAGTCTATTCTTCCCCGGAATCCTCTATCAGTTCATCAAATTCCTGAGAATCCAGGTATTCATCAAAGGCATCGGAAACGAGTTCATACTCCTCATCACTTTCAATATAGATCAGTTCGGGCTCAGCATCCGGATCGTCGGGATCCTCTTTGTATCCGTAGAACCATACCTCTCCGTCTTCATTTTCCCCATTTTCGTCAAGAGGAAGCAGTACGATATAATCCTTATCAGACACAGTCAGGATGGTGATAACGGCACATTCCACTTCTCCGTCGTCCAGCTCCAGTGTTACAGTCATTTCTTCATCGGCAAAATTGTTGTCAGCCATGGCAGTAGTCCTTTCGTTTTTTTTCTTCATTATAGCTTTTCCCTGAAATTCTGTAAATATATTTTTATTTTGTGACAAAAGAGAAATCATTGTGTTATAATGTAGACTGTAGTTGCGAATATTTTCAGGTTAAATTAAAAACTCGGGAAGGGACAGGTAATACGGTTTGAATATCTGCATAAAAAAAGGTGTGCCCTATCCGCTTGGAGCACATAGAAACGGTAATATTGTTTATTTTTCCCATATCACCACGAAAGAAGATGCCGGTGTAATTTTATATGATGCATCCGGTTTACAGGAAAAGCAAAAGATTCCTTTTCCTGCGGCGTATACGGTAGGAAACATACGGTGTATGGCAGTGGAGGGACTGCCCCAAAAAGATCTGGTATATACTTTCTATGAAGACGGACAGTCGGTCACGGATGAAAGAGCGACAGCCTATTTAAACAGAAATAAATTTGGAGAAGAAACAGATGTCCTAAAAGCCATTCCCGCAGTTTTAAGCTGCAGCGAATATGATTGGGAGGAAGATACAGCACCCGGGATTCCCTATGAAGAAAGTATCTGCTATTGTATGCACGTGAGAGGTTTTACAAAGCATGCTTCATCCGGTGTAAAGGGTAAGGGGACTTTTTTGGGCGTACAGGAAAAAATTCCTTATTTGCAGGAACTTGGTGTAAATACAATAGAAATGCAGCCGATTTATGAATTCCCGGAGACAGAGGTATTAAAGACCAAGGATCCCCGGAGTTCGGAAAATGCAGACAAGCCGGCTGTGAGACTGCATTACTGGGGATATATGAAAGGCTGTTATTACAGCCCTAAAGGTGCCTATTCTTATGATAAAAAAGATGCTGCCAAAGAATTGAAGAATCTGATCAAAGAACTGCATCGTAACGGTATGGAAATTATACTGCAGTTTTATTTCACCAGGGAAACAATGGGTACAGAAATCGCTGAAATCTTAAGATTCTGGGTCATGGAATATCATGTGGACGGTTTCCATCTGAAGGGTGAAAATATTGATCCGGATGCCCTGTCATTGGATCCGGCGCTTGCAAAAACCAAACTGTGGTATTACGGATTCCCGCAACGTAACAAAACGGTATCCAACAGGGTACTTGCCGTATATAAAGATAATTTTAAAAATGATGTCCGTCAGTTTTTAAAGGGCGACAGCGGCATGATTCCTGCCATGATGCAGCATTTCTCCAATAATTTGTCCGATATGGGTGTCATCAATTATCTGACCAATTATGAGGGCTTAACTCTGATGGATCTGGTTTCTTACGAGCGAAAGCACAATGAGGAAAACGGGGAAAACAATCGGGATGGCTTTGAAAATGATTTCAGCTGGAATTGCGGACAGGAAGGTCCCTGTAAGAAGAAGGCTGTTGTAAGGCTCAGAAAAAAACAGATCAAAAATGCACTTACCATGCTTTTTCTTTCACAGGGCAGTCCCCTGATTTTTATGGGCGATGAATTTGGCAATTCCCAAAAAGGCAACAATAACCCCTATTGTCAGGACAATGAAATTACATGGTTGAACTGGAAAAATTTAAACGCCAATCGAGATATTTTTGATTTTACAAAAAATCTGATTGCCTTTCGTAAGACACACGGAGTACTGCATCAGCCGGCACCCTTACGAATGATGGACTATAAGATGTGTGGCTATCCGGATATGTCTTATCATGGCGAGCTTCCATGGAAACCGGATACTTCCGCATACAGCAGACAGCTTGGAATCCTGTATTGCGGACGCTATGGAGCATCCACAAAAGAAACAGAAGAAGAGTTTCTGTTTATCACTTATAATATGCATTGGGAAAAGCACAGTTTCGGTCTGCCGAGACTTCCGAAAGATAAAAAATGGGAAACTGCATTTACGACAGAAGAGGAAGATGCCGTGATGGAAGAAACGAGTGTCATCATTCC
>JBJFCA010000130.1:0-3119 GCA_051888725.1 Lachnospiraceae bacterium | reverse complement strand
ATGTGCTTTTCAAGGAAATGAGAACCGGGAAGAAGAAAGTCCTGATTGGTTCCACGGATAAGTGCGGTACGGGTGTAAATGTGCAGACACATCTTGTGGCATTACACCATGTGGACTGTCCTTGGAAACCCTCATCCATTGAACAGAGAGAAGGTCGTGGTATCAGACAGGGGAATGAGAACGATGAGATAGCGGTTTACCGTTATGTAACGAAATCAACCTTTGATGCCTATAACTGGAGTCTGGTTGAGAATAAACAGCGTTTCATCAGTCAGGTAACCACTAGCAAGGCGGTAAGCCGAACCTGTGAGGATATAGATGAGGCAACCTTATCCTATGCGGAAATCAAGGCAGTTGCTACGGGTAATCCGCTGATTAAAGAGAAGATGGTGCGTCCGTAAATCGCCACTTTGTTGGCGGTGTGGTCTAGTTAAAATACTCCCTTTAGCAAGGAGTAGGTAAAAGTATGAACGTGGAGAAATTCACAACCTATCATTCTACAACTTATCTGATTTTGGAAACAAAACAGGGAGTGTAGCATGTTGTTGTCTGTGTACAGACAGATGGCAGGGCAACGATTAAAGTTCCTAATAAGTAGCCTTGCTGTGAGAATGAAAATTCGTATATGAGGGTAAAAGCTGGATTGCTTTAACGATAGCCAGAGCTTGGGTATAGCCTTTGCCCCTGCACGAATGGAATTGAAACGTGCAGTATCTTGGCAGTTATATTTCCATTTTGTATAACTGCGGAATACTCAGGATAAAGCAACCATGAGTAGTGTGTAAATGGCGAAAGTCGTACTCCGACAATACGAAAGGCTAATGTTTTAATTAGACTAAACGGAGATTACCTAAACCCGAAAGGACATGGTAACAGAGCTTCCGTAGTAGTCCGAGGAACCTGAATTAACAGGGAAAGCTGTAAAATCAGATGCGGGAAAGCCGCCCACATGGCGAAGGGAAGCAGTAGGTTTGGAAAATACAAAGAAAGGAAGGTGCGTGAGGCATTGAGAAATCCAATTAACGTATTGAAAAGCTTAAGCGAGAAATCGCAGGAGAAATCGTATAAGTACCAAAGATTATACAGGAACTTATACAATCCGGAGTTTTACCTGCTGGCATATCAAAATATCTATGCTAACAAAGGCAGTATGACACCGGGAGTAGATGGCATGACCATTGATGGTATCAGCATGGCTCGAATTAACAGAATTATAGAGAGTATGCGAAACCAAAGTTATCAGCCAAAACCTGCAAGACGTGAGTATATCAAGAAGAAAACAGGCAATAAAAAAAGACCGCTTGGTATTTCTTCCGCGGATGACAAACTGGTGCAGGAAGTAGTCAGAATGATACTGGAAAGTATCTATGAGGGAAGTTTTTCTGTTAAATCACATGGTTTCAGACCAAACAAAAGCTGTCATACAGCACTGATACAGATTAGGAAAACTTTTACAGGAGCTAAATGGTTTGTTGAGGGCGATATAAAAGCGTGTTTCGACAGTTTTGACCATGCAGTGCTTATCCGTATTTTGAGAAAACGTATAGAAGATGAAGCGTTTCTAAATCTGATATGTAAATTCTTAAAAGCAGGATATATGGAACAGTGGACATTTAATAAAACTTATTTCGGTATTCCACAGGGTTCGGGCTGTAGTCCGATACTTGCAAACATTTATCTGAATGAATTGGATGAGTTTATGCAGGAATTAAAGGATAAGTTTGATGTTGGAGACTGTAACAGACGTAAAGTGTCTTATAAATATGAAAGTGTAAGGGGCAGGGCAAAACGCTTGAAAAAGAAATATGCCAAGGATTGGAATGAAGTCAGTGAAGAAGAACGTAATCGTCGTGCAAAAGAGATTAGGGAGTTAAGGGCAATCTATACAAAATTGCCACGCTATGAAGCACGGGACGAAAACTTCAAGAAGATACAGTACACAAGATACTGTGATGATTTTCTGATTGGAGTAATCGGAAGCAAGGAAGATGCAGAAATGATAAAGGCAGAAGTGAAGAAATTCCTTGCGGAAGAATTAAACCTGACACTTTCGGACGAAAAAACAAAAATTACACACACAAGTGAATGTGCTGATTTTCTTGGGTATAAGATTAAGGTTTCAAGAAATGAAGGTATCAAAAGAAGAAAGGACGGAATAAAATCCAGACCTTTCAGTGGAGTGGTAAAACTATATGTTCCGAAAGAAAATTGGGTTAAGAAACTGCTTGAATACGAAGCAATTAAAATTGTAACTGATGAAAATGGTAACGAGGAATGGAAAGCCATGCATAGTGGCAAAGTTCTGAACAAGAGCGATATTGAGATTTTAAGTGACTACAATGCAAAGGTAAGAGGCTTATTTAATTATTATTGTATTGCTGATAATGCCTATGTAATAGGAAAATTTGGCAGGGCAATGAAATACAGCATGATGAAAACTTTTGCGTTCAAGTACAAGACAAAAGTCTCCAAAATTAAAAAGAAATATGTAAAAAATGGAGATTTTACTGTTAGTTATGAAACTAAGCAGGGTTTGAAAACTTCTGTATTTTATAATCAAGGCTATGGTAAAAGAGACAGCTCTATTGCTGGGCAGGTGGAATTATTACCACAGTATAAAAGATATGACAGACCAAACAGCCTTGCAAGAAAATTGAAAACAAAAACGTGTGAATTGTGCGGTGGTTATTGTACAGAGTTGGAAATTCATCAAGTGAAGAAGCTTAAAAGTCTCAAAGGTAACAGTGAGTGGGAAAGACTTATGCTAAAGCGTAGGAGAAAAACACTTGCAGTATGCCCTAAGTGCCACGAACAAATTCATTCCTGTGATGAAAAACGATAAGTTGAACTTATGGCGAGCCGTATACATCGAGAGGTGTACGTACGGTTTAGGAGGGAGTATGGTACTGTCGAAGTAGATGACAGACTGTGCTTACCTCATGAGATTGACAACGATGTGCAGAGACTGAAACTACTAAAGGCATCCTATGATAACCAGCGGTATGCGTTGCAGGATAACTTCATGATCCGATATCCGAAGCTGATAAAGGCTGCAAACGAGAAGCTTGCCTGTGTCAGGGAAGACATCAAGCTTCGGGATAGAGAGTTGCTGGAGCATC
>JBJFCA010000129.1:0-14886 GCA_051888725.1 Lachnospiraceae bacterium | reverse complement strand
TGCAATTTACCAGTTAGGTCTTGCAGTGGCTCCCATGCATTACTACGGCGATGCTTCCCTGTATGATTATGACAACAATATGTTCGGCTTCAACAAGGGTGATTTAAGTACCGTTAAGGATAAGACCACAAAGCCCTTAGGTGCAGGTCCTTACGTATTTGAAAGCTATGACAACGGTGTGGTAACCTTTAGTGCAAACGCAAACTACTACAAGGGTGAACCCAAGATCAAGACAGTGCTCTTTAAGGAAACCCCTGATACCGATAAGCTGACCGGTGTTGCTTCCGGTACCTTCGATGTATCCGATCCTTCCATGAACCTGGATGCATTAAAGAACATCAAGAGCTACAACTCCAACGGAGAAATCGTAGGAGATGTGCTGACAACCAACTTAGTTGATAACCTTGGTTACGGTTATATGGGTATCAACGCAAACCTTGTAAAGGTTGGCGATGACAAGGCAAGTGATGCTTCCAAGAACTTAAGAAAAGCATTTGCTACCATGTTTGCCGTATACAGAGATACTGTAATTAATTCCTATTACGGAGAAATGGCTACTGTTATCCAGTATCCTATTTCCAATACTTCCTGGGCAGCTCCCAGACCTGCAGATGAAGGTTATCAGACTGCTTACTCTGTAGATGTGGACGGCAACCCGATCTATACAGATGATATGACCGACGAGCAGAAGTACGAGGCAGCTCTGCAGGCTTGCATCGGTTACTTAAAGGCAGCCGGCTATACATTTGATGATGCAACCGGTAAGTTTACCGCAGCTCCCGAAGGTGCTTCCATGACCTATGAAATCATCATTCCTGCAGACGGTAAGGGCGATCATCCTGCATTCGGCATTGCAACCGCAGCAAAGGAAGCACTGGCAGGTATCGGCATTACCCTGGAAATCAATGACCCTTCCGACTCCAGCGTATGGAACAATGCCCTGGAAGCAAACACTGCTGAAATGTGGGCAGGTGCGTGGGGTGCTACTATTGACCCGGATATGTATCAGGTATACCATTCTGACAATGCAAACGGTAACGGAACCAATTCTAACCACTACGGCATTGAAGATGCTAACCTGGATGAAATGATTCTTGTTGCCCGCGACAGTGCAGACCAGTCCTATCGTAAGGCAACCTACAAGGAATGTCTGGAAACCATTCTTGACTGGGGTGTAGAAATTCCTACCTACCAGAGACAGAATGCAATTGTATTCAGTACCGAACGTGTCAATATGGATACTGTAACTCCCGATATCACTACCTTCTGGGGTTGGATGAGAGATATTGAAAAGTTAGAGATGAACTAATTGGTGAATGCCAATAAAATATCAAGCAGGAGCCTGCATGCAGGCTCCTGTGATTGATAAAATACAGGTGGTGTTATATGGGAAAGTTTATTGCAAAAAGACTTGCTTTCAGTGCGGTTATTTTTTTCTTTGTGACTTTTATTATTTATGTATTGGAGTGTAATCTGCCTACCAGTTATGTAGAGCAGACAGCAAGGCAGCTTGCTACCCGTCCCGGTGCAACCAAAAGTGCACAGGAATGGATCGATGAATTAAATGCACAGTACGGAATGGACAAGGGTGTGGTACAGGGGTACTTCATCTGGCTTGGCAATGCCGTACAGGGCAAATTTGGTGACAGCTGGAGCCAGACAATGCCTGTTTTGGAGTTGTTCAACAAGTGTATCTGGTATAGTTTCGTAATGGGCGGTATCGCCTTTATTCTGGAGATTATAATCGCCATACCACTGGGTGTAGTGGCTGCGCGTAAACAATATAGCCTGACTGATTATGCCGTTACGGTATTCGGTCTCATTGGCATTTCCATGCCCACATTCTTTGTGGCAACTGTTTTAAAATTGATTTTTTCCATCAAACTTGGCTGGTTTGAACTGGTGGGTATGCAGGGCAGAAATTATGCTTCCCTTTCAAGCTTTGGCAAGACCATGGACTTAGCGGCCCATCTGGTGCTTCCGATTGCAACCTTAACCATTGTCAGCATCGGCAGCCTGATGCGTTATACCAGAACCAATATGCTGGAAGTTTTAAATTCGGATTATATTCGTACGGCAAGGGCCAAGGGACTGCCGGAAAACAAGGTGATTTCAAGACATGCGTTCCGCAATACCCTGATTCCCCTTGTTACCATACTGGGCGGTTCCCTTCCCAGTCTTTTCTCCGGTGCACTGATTACCGAGACGTTGTTTGGTATCCGCGGAATCGGCTATTATTCTTATTATGCCATTATTGGCGGTGATATTCCGTTCACCATGTTTTACCTGGCATTCGTTTCCATTCTCACCCTGCTTGGTAACCTGATTGCAGATATTCTTTATGCGGTGGTGGATCCCCGTGTACGTGTTAATTAGGAGGATCGTATGAGTAAAAAGAATTTTAACGAAGTCTTAAAGGCAAGAGAGGCCAATAACGAACTGCATAAAGAGACAAAGATGACACTGGACAGTACGGAGAGAGTGAAGGTTTTAAGTCCCGGACAGCTGGTATTTAAGAGATTCATTAACAACAGACTGGCGATTGTGGGATCTTTAATCCTGATTTTCATGTTTGTATTTTCTTTTATTGTTCCTGTTTTTTATCCGTACAGCCAGACACAGATTTTTTATAAGTATGATAATTCCGTCATAGATTATGCCATGGCATCCAAGAGAACGGAATATTCGCTGTATCTGACCGAAGAGGATACCGATCTTCACTATTCCGTAAAGAATAATCTGACTTCTGCCATCAATAAAATGGCATCTGCAGGGAAAAAAGAGAGTGTCCTGACAGATACGGAAGGCAACAGTTATCTTGTAAAGGAAATGACCGGTCACGTGTACTCCCTGCTTAAGGATGAAAGGGAAGAAGTATGCTATATCGGAGAAGAAACACTGTACGGCACCTATGATTCCATCAAAAAAGAAGTGAAGCCTGCTACAGGCGTGGAAGAAGCAGAGGGTGTGGCTGATGCCGCAAAGAAGGCAGTTGATGCCGGAAAGAGTGAATTCAAGGTAGATGGTGTGACCTATACCCTTACAGCCGGAAAGATGAAGTCCTATGAAATCAAAAAAAGCGGCGGCGGTATCACCTATGTGGGTACAAAAGCAGGCAGTGAATTTGAAACGGCATTACAGGAAAATCTGGAAAACGACAGATTTACCTTTGGCGGAGAAAATTATGTCATAACAAGGGACAAAGAGGCAGTTCATGTTTATCAACTGGGAGACAGTATGACGCTCGGTTATCTGACTGACTATGTCTTTGACAGCTATGACGATACCTTTAAGATTACCGATGAATTTAAGAAAAGCGCCGTGATGGCATATGTGGAAGGCAGCGATTTTACGGTCAACGATATCACCTATACCATCCGGGAAGATAAAAGTACGGATGAAATTGTGATTTACGGAAAGGAAGACCTTGAGACACCGGTAGCAGCCTTTTCCAATTTAGTCATCCGTTCTTACAGCGGCGAAGACAATCTGGGATATGCTTTCAAGGAAAAAGTACATGAAGTGATTGAACAGATGACGGAACAGAGCGTGAAAAAGTATGAATTCGAATGGGAAATCGCCCAGGTGGATGCAGAAGGAAATTATACGCTGGATGAAAACGGAGAGCCTGTAAAAGAAGCAAGAACCATCACCGTGAACGAGAAGAACGGCAACTATGTCATGAACTGTGAACAGGTGGTGTATCTGATTGATATTTTTGCAAAGCCCACAAAAGAACACGTATTTGGTACCGACGGTGACGGTATGGATGTGCTGGCACGTATGATGTACGGCGGACGTGTTTCACTTCTGGTTGCCTTTGTGGTTATTATATTAGAGACCATTCTTGGTGTCATCATGGGAGGTATTGCCGGTTACTTTGGCGGATGGATCGACAATGTGATCATGAGACTGGTGGATATTTTCTACTGTATCCCTTCCATGCCCATTTTAATTATTATGGGTGCATTGTTTGATGCCATGAAGATGAAGCCTTATATCCGTGTTATGTGGCTGATGGCGGTTTTAGGTGTTTTGGGATGGGCCGGCGTGGCACGTCTGGTAAGAGGACAGATCCTTTCCCTCAGAGAGCAGGAGTTCATGGTGGCTGCTGAAGCCATCGGTTTAAAGACAAGAAGACGCATTTTCAAACATCTGGTTCCCAATGTTATGCCCCAGCTCATCGTAACGGCAACATCCGGTTTGGGAAGCGTTATTCTGACAGAATCTACGCTTTCGTTCTTAGGACTTGGTGTGAAACATCCGCTGGCTACCTGGGGTACCATGATCAATTCAGTATCCACGGCTGAAGCCATGAAGAGCTATACTTATATCTGGGTTCCGGTAGGTATGTTAATCTGTCTTACGGTTATTGCGTTTAACTTTGTAGGTGACGGTTTAAGAGATGCATTCGACCCGAAAATGAAGCGATAAGGAGGCGGATACGATGTCAGAGCATAAAACAAAAAAAGCAAACTATATATCCAATAAAGAATCTGCCAAAATATCCAGATTTAACCGTAAGCTGACCAAACGTCTGGAAAAGCAGAGAAACCGGAAAAAGGTTTCTCCCGAAACCTATATGACCAACATGAAGGATCCGAATAACATTGTGGAATTTGACAATGTGTGTTCTTATTTCTTTACGGATATCGGTACCGTAAAAGCGGTAGACGGTGTCAGCTTTGCAGTCCCGAAGGGTGCCACGGTGGGTATCGTGGGAGAATCCGGCTGCGGAAAATCCGTTACCAGTCTTTCCCTGATGCAGCTTTTGCAAAGACCCCACGGTCAGACGGTAGGCGGTGAAATCCGTTTCCATGTGGAAGACGGTGAAAACGGGAATGCCATTAATATTGTAAAAGCACCCAATGACGTGGTGCAGCATATGAGAGGCAACCGTATGGCCATGATTTTTCAGGAGCCTATGACAAGCTTAAATCCCGTATTCAGAATCGGGTTTCAGGTAGATGAAGTCATCAAGCTGCACAACCCTTCCATGAGTAAGGAGGATGTGAAAAAGCGTACCCTGGAAATGCTCGAGCTTGTGGGCATTGCCAACAAGGAAGGCGTTTATGAAATGTATCCCCATGAGTTATCCGGTGGTATGCGTCAGCGTATCATGATTGCCATCGCTCTTTCCTGCAGTCCTGAGCTGATTATTGCAGATGAACCTACCACGGCGCTGGATGTGACCATTCAGGCGCAGATTCTGGATCTTTTAAAGGAACTGAAGGACAAGATGAGCAGTTCCATCATGCTGATTACCCATGATCTTGGAGTGGTTGCCAATATGGCAGACTTTGTAGTGGTTATGTATGCCGGCCGTGTGATTGAAAGGGGTACTGCAAGGGATATCTTCAGTAATCCCTGCCATCCGTATACGATTGGCTTAATGAAGAGTAAACCCGTGGTTGGACGCAAGGTGGAAGAGCTTTATAATATTCCCGGAAGCGTTCCCAATCCGGTCAATATGCCGGATTACTGTTATTTCAAAGACAGATGTGAAATGTGTGTGGAAAAGTGCGAAGGCAAATATCCGCCTGAAATCAAAATCAGTGATACCCATTTTGTCAGCTGCTATCGTTTCTTTGACGAAGGAGAAGTGATGGGATATCCGCAGTCCGTGGATGTGAAAAAGCTGTAGGAAAGGTGAGTAAGGTATGGCTCGAGATAAAAATAAGTTACAGGAAAGTAAAGTGACCAAAGAGGAACTTGAGAATAAAGATAATATTCTGATTGTGAAGGATTTAAAGAAGTATTTCCCTGTAAAGAAAAGCCTGATTTCCGGAAAGACTGCCTATGTCAAGGCAGTGGATGGGGTTTCCTTTACCATTAAGAGAGGTACCACCATGGGGCTTGTGGGAGAATCCGGCTGCGGCAAATCCACAACGGGCAGAACCATTTTAAGACTTCAGGGGAAGACTTCCGGGGAAGTGTATATCAATGGTCAGGAAATTTTTTCGTTAAGCAAAGAAGAATTACGCAAGATTCGTCCCAGTATCCAGATCGTTTTCCAGGATCCTTTTTCCAGTCTGTCCCCCAGACTTCCGGTGGGAGAGATTATCGGAGAAGGCGTCAGGGAGCATGGTATTGTACCGGCAGAAGAATTTGATGATTATATTACGAGAATCATGGAGGCATGCGGCTTACAGGAGTACCACAAGGACCGTTATCCCCATGAGTTTTCCGGCGGACAGAGACAGAGAATCTGTATTGCCAGAGCCCTGGCACTGAATCCGGACTTTATTGTCTGTGATGAACCCGTGTCCGCACTGGACGTGTCCATTCAGGCACAGATTATCAATCTGCTGAAGAACCTGCAGAAAGAGTTTGATCTGACCTATTTATTTATTTCCCATGATTTATCTGTGGTAGAGCATATTTCAGATACCGTGGGTGTCATGTACCTTGGAAATATGGTGGAATATTCTTCAACAGAGAAGATTTTTACGCAGCCTCTGCACCCGTATACAAAAGCATTGTTTTCCGCCATTCCCATTCCGGATCCCGATGCAAAGATGGAACGTATTGTGCTGGAAGGAAGTATTCCTTCTCCCGCCAATCCTCCCGCAGGCTGCAAGTTCCATACAAGATGCAAGGATTGTATGGAAATGTGTAAGTGCGTGGCACCGGAGTACAGGGAAGTGGAAGAAGGCCATTTTGTAGCCTGCCATCTGTACAATACGCCACAGATGAATGAAGCATTCAAAAATAAGATGAAAGAGGGCTCAAAGGAGGAACATGGCAAAGAAAAAGAAAACGAAGTTCGTGGATGACGGCAGAACCATTGCCGACATGAATGTGGAGGGCATGCCCTGGTATACACCCGGAAAGAAAGAGGAAAGGCAAAAAGATACATCAAAAGAGTATGACCTTACACGAAAAGAAATGTTTGCCATGATGAGAGGAATTTTAGGCGCTGCAATGTTAATTGCAGCCATATTCCTTTTGGTATTTTTTTTGTTTATCCTGTTCTGCTCCCATGTATGGCTGCAGTGAGAAAGGAAAGGAAAAAAAGAGATCATGAAAATTGTGATTGTGGGCTGCGGAAATGTGGGAACAGCACTGGCTGAGCAGCTTAGCAGTGAAGGACATAATATTACGGTTATAGATGAAAAAGAAAGTATTGTGAACAATATTGCCAATACTTATGATGTCATGGGCATTGTGGGGAACGGTGCCGTATATAGCGTACAATTGGAAGCAGGAGTCGATGAAGCAGATCTGGTGATTGCGGTTACCGGAAAAGATGAATTGAACCTGCTTTGTTGTCTGATTGCCAGGAAAACCGGTGGCTGCCACACCATTGCCAGAGTCAGCAATCCGGTTTATTACCGTGAAATTGCCTATATCAAGGAAGAACTGGGACTTTCTCTGGTCATTAATCCCGAATATGCAGTGGCTTGTGAGATCGCAAGATTATTAAAATTCCCGTCTGCCTTAAAGATAGACACTTTTTCCAAGGGAAGGGTAGAACTTGTAAAATACAGAATTGGTCCGCAGTCAGTTCTTTGTGATCTGTCCCTGAAGGATGTCAGCATTCAGTTTAAAAGCGATGTGCTGGTCTGCGTGGTGGAAAGAGGCGATGAAATCTTTATTCCAGACGGTGATTTTGTACTGAAAGCTGGAGATGAGATTACTTTAGTTGCAGCTTCCGCAAAAATCGCTTCTTTCTTTAAGAAACTCAAAGTGCCTACCACGAGAGCGAAGGATGCCATGATCATCGGAGGAGGAGAGACCTCCTATTATCTGACACGCATTTTGTCTGATATGGGTATCCGGGTTAAGATCATCGACAAATCCAAGGAACGTTGTGAAGAATTGGGAGAACTTCTGCCTCAGGCCATGATTATCTGCGGAGACGGGACAGACCGGGAACTGTTAATGGAAGAGGGCATGCAGCAGACGGAAGCCTTTGTATCCATGACGAATTTTGATGAAGAAAATATTATGCTTTCTCTGTTTGCAAAGAGTCAGACGAAAGCAAAGATCATTACCAGAGTACATAGACTTTCTTACGATGAAATCATTGCGAGTATGGATCTTGGCAGTATTATTTATCCCAAATATATTACTGCTGAAACGATTATTGAGTTTGTACGTGCCATGCACAATTCCATTGGCAGTAATATTGAAACACTCTATAAGCTCAATGATAACAGAGTGGAAGCACTGGAGTTTCTCATCCGTGAGGACTGTCCTTTGATCGGTATTCCGCTGCAGGATCTGAAATTAAAGAAAAACATACTGATCTGCAGTATCAACCACAAAGGAACCATTATGACGCCGAGAGGCCAGAGCGTTATTCTGGTGGGAGATACCGTGGTAGTGGTAACTTCCTCCACAGGTTTCCATGATATCCGGGATATATTGAGGTAGCATTATGAATCATTCCATTATCAGATATATTTTATCCAGAGTATTGGAATTTGCAGGTTTTTTCCTGCTGCTTCCGTATATTGTGGGGTTGCTTTACGGTGAAAAAGAGCGTTTTGCATTCCTGCTTATGGCGGGAATCTGTCTTGCAATCGGATTTACGGGCAAGTTTTTTAAGCCGAAAAGCAAGGTGTTTTATGCAAGAGAAGGGTTTGTGACGGTGTCCTTAAGCTGGATTGTCTTAAGTCTTGTAGGGGCGGTACCGTTTGTACTGACCGGAGAGATTCCTTCTTATGTGGATGCAGTATTTGAAACGGTATCCGGTTATACCACCACAGGTGCCACGATTCTTAGCGATGTAGAGTCGCTGGCAAGATGCACCCAGTTTTTCCGCCTGTTTACACACTGGGTGGGGGGTATGGGTGTACTGGTATTTATTTTGTCCATTGTTCCTCTTTCCGGCAGTTATAATATGCATCTGGTGAGGGCGGAAAGCCCGGGACCTTCCGTGGGAAAGCTGGTACCCAGGGTGAAGAATACAGCCCGTATTCTGTATTTGATTTATATTGGCATTACATTGGCGGAAGTGCTCTGTCTTATGATTGCGGGAATGCCGCTTTATGATTCCCTGACCATGACATTTTCTACCGTGGGAACCGGCGGGTACGGACTTTTAAATTCCAGTGCGGCAGATTACAGCAGGGCAGTGCAGTCCATTATTTTAGTATTTATGCTGCTATGCGGGGTCAATTTCAGCATGTATTATCTGCTGATTGCAAGAAAACCGGTTGAAGTACTTAAAAATACAGAATTAAAAACGTATCTTGGCATTGTAGCAGGTGCCACGCTCCTGATTGCACTGAACATCAGAGGGCAATTTGCTAATTTTACCGAGGCATTGTTCCAGGCGGGATTTCAGGTAACCTCCATTATGACAACCACGGGACTGTCTACCTGTGACTTCAATCTATGGCCGTCCTTCAGTAAAATGGTTCTGTTTCTTTTGATGATGGTGGGAGCCTGTGCCGGAAGCACCGGCGGCGGGTTCAAGGTATCCAGACTGGCAGTTTTGGTGAAAAGTGTCAGAAATGAAATACAGAAAGTGATTCATCCCCGAAGTGTGAAAAAGATGCATATAGACGGCAGGGCATTTCCGGAAGAACTGATCCGTTCTATTCTGGTTTATACAGGAATTTATGCGCTCGTCGCTTTTGCTTCCACATTGCTGATTAGTCTTGATAACTTCAGTTTTGAAACAAATTTATCAGCGGTTATTGCTACCATGAACAATATCGGTCCAGGACTGGATGTGGTAGGACCGACCGGCAATTTCAGCGCATTTTCCAATCTGTCCAAGATTGTTATGATATTTGATATGCTGGCAGGCAGACTGGAACTGTTACCCATGCTGGTTCTGTTTTCGCCAAGAACCTGGAAAAAATGACAGATACTTGACGCTTGATATGACACCGGACATTTGATATGGCACCGGACGCTTGATATGACACTTGACCTTTGATATGGCACCGGACGCTTGATATGATGCGGATAAAATCTCTTTATATGATATTTTATCCGTATCTATTTGCCCATTTTTGCATATAAACAGATGACTTACAGAAGTTTTATATGTAAGTGGCGAGCGGAAGGAACGGATAAAACAAATTTGATTTTGCTTTTATATGTAAAATGAGGTGTAAACGGACATATAAAAAGATTTATGTCGGAGAATTATCCGTATACTAATAAGAATCAAATACTAAGAATCAATCGTCCCTATTTCTGCCCTTATTTCCAATTCCTTCCAAATGCAATTCCTTCCAAATGCAATTCTTCCAAATGTAATTATGAATATCTCGCTGCCTGAGCTATGGGTGAGTGCCCATAGCTATTTTGCTGAATGCACATAGCAACCAAAAAAATACGGGAAATCAATATTTGAGAAAATGGAAAAAGTAAAAATGGAAAAAGTAAAAATGGAAAAAAGTAAAAATGGAAAAAAGTAAAAATGGAAAAAAGTAAAAATGGAAAAAAGTAAAAAATAAAAAAAGGTTGAAAATATTTGTACACTATGTTACAATCTATTTTGTTTGATTGAGAATTAGAATCCCCGGAGGTATAATAATGGGAGCTTTGAGAATCACTTTAACGATTATTTTTATTATTGTATGTATTGCACTGACAGTGCTTGTTTTGATGCAGGAAGGTAAAGATCAGGGACTCGGCGCCATCAGCGGTGCTGCGGAAACCTACTGGGGCAAGAATAAAGGACGTTCCATGGAGGGAAATCTGGTAAGGATTACCAAGGTATTGGCTATTCTGTTTTTCCTTCTGGCAATCGTACTGAACCTGAACGTTTTTTAAGGCGTAAGAAACGAAAGCACTCTTTGTAAGAAAGAGTGCTTTTTTCATTCAGGGGGTTTTTTGTTTTATTTACGATTATTTTGTGGAAAAGGCATGGTTTTATATGATATGGGAAAAAGGAAAGAGAATGAAGCTGTGATCACCGGCACCTTTATCGGTCACGCAAAAGGCTATGGTTTTTTGCGGGCAGATGATGAGACAGAGGGCAGGAAGGAAGACTATTTCGTGCCGGAGGATATGGTAAACGGTGCGTTTCATATGGACAGGGTGGAGGCAATTCTGCTTCCGGAAACTGCAGGGAAACGAAAAGAGGTTAAAATTGTTAAGATTCTGAACCGGAGTATCAGACGGATTGTAGGAACCTATGAGAAATCGAAGCATTTTGGGTTTGTGGTCCCGGATGACGGAAAACTGGCTAAGGATATATTTATTCCTTTAGAAAGGTCCAAGGGAGCGGTTACAGGACATAAAGTGATAGCCGAGATTACGGATTACGGCAGGGAAACCAGAAATCCGGAAGGAAAAATTGTGGAAATACTGGGACATATAAATGATCCCGGGGTAGATATTTTATCTATTGTAAAAGGCTTTGAACTGCCGATAGAGTTTTCAGAGAAGGTTTTAAACCAGGCAGAACGTGCAGTCAAAGAGGTCAGTGAAGCGGACAGGCAGGGAAGACTTGACCTAAGAGATGTCATGATGGTGACCATTGACGGAGAAGATGCCAAGGATCTGGACGATGCGGTAAGCCTTTCCTTTGATGAAAAGACATTGCATTATCATCTGGGAGTGCATATTGCTGATGTTGCCAATTATGTACAGGAAAATTCCGCCCTGGACAGAGAGGCACAAAAAAGAGGAAACAGTGTGTATCTTGTTGACAGGGTCATTCCCATGCTTCCCCATGCACTTTCAAACGGTATCTGTTCATTAAACGAAGGGGAGGACAGGCTTACCTTAAGCTGTCTTATGGAAATTGACGAAGAGGGTAAAATCGTAGATTATCAGATTGTTGAATCCGTTATCTGTGTCAATAAACGTATGACCTATACAGCAGTGAAAAAGATCATTGAAGATGAAGATGAGGAAACCTGCAGGGAGTATGCAGAGCTTGTTCCCATGCTGCTTAAGATGAAGACACTATCAGGGCTTCTTCGTAAGAGAAGGATGCTAAGAGGTGCTATTGACTTTGATTTCCCGGAGAGTAAAATTACTTTAGATCCCCTTGGCAGACCAATCAGTATAGAGCCGTATGAGAGAAATCTGGCCAATATGCTCATTGAAGATTTTATGCTTGCCGCCAATGAAACGGTGGCACAGCATTTTTACTGGCTGGAGCTTCCCTTTATTTATCGTATCCATGAAAAACCGGATGGCGATAAGATGCAGAAACTAAACATTTTTATCAATAATTTAGGGTATTATATGAAATCTGTTGGGAAGGCACATCGCAGGGTGGCAGAGGAAGAAATCCATCCCAAAGAGATTCAGAAGCTTCTTGAAAGAATAGCCGGAACACCGGAAGAAGCCCTGGTAAGCAGACTGACTCTCCGCAGCATGAAACAGGCAAAATACAGTACGGTAAGCGAAGGCCATTTCGGACTGGCTTGCGATTATTACTGCCATTTTACTTCCCCGATCAGAAGATACCCGGATTTACAGATTCACCGCATTATCAAGGATCAGCTCAGAAACCGGATGAGTGAAGAAAAGGTCCTGCATTACAGGGACATTCTACCGGAGGTGGCAAAGCACTCTTCCGAAACAGAGCGGAGAGCCCAGGATGCAGAACGGGAAACGGATAAGCTGAAAAAAATGGAATACATGGAAGAGCATATCGGAGAAGAATTCGACGGTATTATATCCGGCATTACCGCCTGGGGTGTTTATGTGGAATTGAAAAACACGGTGGAAGGTATGGTACATGTATCCAGACTTCCGGGCGATTATTACCTTTATGATGAAAACTTATGTGAAATGATCGGAGAGCATACCGGAAAGTCCTATTGTCTGGGTGAGCCGGTAAGAATCCGTGTTACAGGAACTGACTATTTATTAAAGTCCATTGAATTTGAAATGGTGGAAGAGACAGAGATAGAGGAGCATTACGATGAAGGATAACGCAATGAAGCTGATAGCCAACAATAAAAAGGCATATCATGACTATTTTATTGATGAAAAGTATGAAGCAGGGCTTGTTCTGCACGGTACTGAGGTTAAGAGCCTGCGTCTTGGAAAATGCAGTGTGAAAGAAGCTTTTGTCAGAATAGAAAACAATGAAGTCTGGGTATACGGGATGCATATCAGTCCCTACGAAAAGGGAAATCTTTTTAACCGCGATCCGCTTCGCCCCAAAAAGCTCCTGATGCATAAAGACGAGATCCGGAAGCTGACCGGTAAGATTTCGGAAAAAGGTTTTACGATTGTCCCGCTTCAGGTATATTTTAAGGATGGCAGGGCCAAAATCGAAATCGGACTTGCCAGAGGTAAGAAGCTCTATGACAAACGTCAGGATATTGCAAAAAAAGATCAGCGCAGAGAAGCAGAAAAAGAATTTAAGGTGAAAAATCTGTATTAAATTTATCTTAAATTTTGATGCTGACATTGACGAAAGATGAAGAATATGCATATAATAGAAACATAAATATGGGCTAGTCAAGGTTTCGACAGGAGTCTTGCAGCTGGAGAAGCTATCCGCAGGCGATGCGTCAAATCGCAAATCTAAATATAAACGCTGAAGATAATTTAGCTTACGCTGCCTAACGGCAGCTGTCCGCTCTAAGGCACTCACACTTTAGAATCCGGGCATCGACTATGTGAGAAACGACACGGTCTAAGCTTTGCAGCCGTGGGCGTAACATGAAGCTACCAAGTATGGCAGGCTGTCAATTTCCTGCTATATGAGGGAAAGGGATGAAGCAATTCATCCAAGATAATTGACTATGATAGTAGAAGGACAGGGAATGGGCTTTTGGACACGGGTTCGACTCCCGTCTGGTCCACTGCTTATTTGGATGGAGAAGGTTGGTCTTTTTAGGCTGACCTTTTCGCATTATTAGAGAAACGGGGATGATTAATTGGACACACTGATGGATACAAAAGCAGAAAGAATCGTGGAAGGATATGAGTTTCAAAGCCGGGAAGATGCAGAACTTGCCAGACAGGAGCTTAGAAAAATCCAGTATATGGAATCGCATCTTGACTATTCCAATCCGCAAAATGTATTGAAAATATATAAAAAAGCATTGGCAGAAAGAATTTTTAAGACACCGGTGGGGTATGAATATCTATATAAAATCAGGGAATTTTTAATACAGCAGGAAGATCTAAGTGAAGAGATTCCTCCCGTTGCCCTGCAGAATTCCTTCAGTCTGCGGATGCGTGACAGTTATACAAGACCCAGGCAAAAAGTGCAGGGGAGCAAGCCTCAGAAGGAGAAGAAATGGTTGCCGTATTCCATACTTCTTAATATTCTTCTTGCCATTGCTGTAGCTGCCATGTTTGCCATTGCCACAAACGGCAAGACCCCCAATATTTTGAATTATGAGAAGGCTATTACCAATCAGTATGCATCCTGGGAACAGGAACTTACAGAACGGGAAAATGCGGTTAGGGAAAAAGAAAGAGCGTTAAATATGCAGTAAAGAGGGATTACAATGGACAGATTAAAAATACTGGTGGTAGATGATGAAAGCAGAATGCGCAAGCTGATCCGGGATTTCCTGGTAAAAAGCAACTTTGATGTGGTGGAAGCCGGTGACGGCGAAGAAGCCCTGAATCTGTTCTATGAACAGAAGGACATTGCTTTGATCGTGTTGGACGTCATGATGCCCAAAATGGACGGCTGGCAGGTGTGCAGGGAAGTCCGCAGCTATTCAAAGGTGCCGATTATCATGCTGACGGCCAAAAGTGATGAAAGTGACGAACTTCTGGGCTTTGATCTGGGGGTAGATGAGTATATCAGCAAGCCCTTCAGCCCCAAGATTCTGGTTGCAAGGATCGAGGCCATATTACGACGCACAGGTAAGCGGGATGAGGAAGAAATCCTGTCTGTCGGAGGCATTGAGCTGAATAAATCCGCTCACATGGTAAAAATCGACGGTAAGCCTGTGGATTTAAGCTATAAGGAATTTGAACTGCTGACTT
>JBJFCA010000128.1:0-3131 GCA_051888725.1 Lachnospiraceae bacterium | reverse complement strand
GACGGTACTTTGATTGAAAAACATACGGAAGAATTTACAGAGGAGAATATTCAGACGACCATTTCAAAGCTTCAGATACTGGAGAGTATGCTGCAGGGACGATGCGGACACTTTCAGGTATTGCTTGCACCTACAGCAGATAATGTGTATGTCCATAAGCTGCCGAAATATGCAGATGTCTATGCACAGGAAGCGCTTTTGGAAAGAATCAGACAGTCGTGTCAGAATGCAGAGTTTGTGAATGTCTTTGCCTGTTTAAGGAGCCATGCGCAGGAATCTGTTTATTACGGAACCGACCATCACTGGACAAGTCTGGGCGCATATTATGCTTATGAAGTCTGGGCGAAGAATCTGGGAGTGCAGCCGGTGAGCTGCAGGATGCATGCCGTTTCGGAGCAGTTTTTCGGAACGCTGCATTCTGCTACCAATCTGTCTTTTCTTTCTCCGGATACCATTGAAGCGTATGATTATGAAGGACAAAGAGAAGTGTATTATGATTTTTCATCCGAGTTTACGACTTCACTGTATGCGGAAAAATTTCTGAACACCAAGAATCAGTACGGATATTTTCTGGATGACAATCATTCCTTTGTGGAAATTCATGCTGCAGGCAGAGGCGGTGAAACAAAAAAAGGAATCTCTTTATTTATCATAAAGGATTCCTTTGCAAACTGTATGATTCCGCTGTTAAGCGAACATTATGATACTGTTTATGTGGTAGATCTGCGTTACTATAAGGGGAAACTGGCTTCCCTTGTTGACACTTATGTCACAAATGATACGGATGTGCTTATCCTGTATAATATGGCGCATTTTGTGGAGGAATTCCGTTTTTACTGATCACCTCTATATGAGAATAGGTATTAATCATGGTCACCACAATGACAAATACAATGGAACACCCTGCTATGATGGTACCGATGTTTTGGGTAAGCATCAGTATCACGGCTTCTATCGCTAAAAAGAAGCAGTAGAAGCCGGTCAGAATCCGGTATGCCAGAAGCCGTCCTGCGGTCCTTGAAAAAATCAGCCTGAGGATTCCGGCAAGCAGCATCAGAAAGCAGTGGTAAATAATGATGACCCAGAGGATCAGTTTTACAATGCCAATGGCGATAGTGCCCACCAGATAGGCAAATCCATTTATGAGAATTCCCCATCCTTCTTCGCCAATCTCATCTCTTTGCAGATCGTTTTGCACCTGATTTCCCAGGTTTTGCACGCTTTCTATGGCTGACTGTATGCCAACCAGGAAAAGCGCAGCAATACCTGTGAGAATCAGGAATACCAACAGAGCAGTAAAAAGGTTTACGTTCTGTTTACTGAAAATTTTTTTTTCCATAAAGGTCCCTTCCGATATTACATAAACTCAGGAGCTTCCGTATTGTTTGTTGCGGCAGCTTTTGCCGGAGCATCTGTTGCTTCATTGGTCTTTAGGAAACCGGAAAGAACGGCATTTAAATCTACACCTGTGGATTCTTTTAAACCGTCCGTTACCTGGTTTAAGGTGTTCATGACATCTCTCATCAGTTTTGCCGAGTTGCCGTCACCGTACATGGTGATCTTGTCAACCTTTGCCAGAGGTTCTGCAGCGTTTCTTACCACATCAGGCAGAGCCTTGAAGTACATTTCGAGGACCGCAGCCTCTCCCATCTTAGCCATAGCTTCCGCTTTTTTCTCAATACCTTCTGCTTCCGCAACCGCTTTAGCCTGGATGGCTTCCGCTTCCGCAAGACCTTTGATACGGATACCTTCGGCTTCCTGTTCCTTGGCATACTTTTCTGCTTCCGCCTGAATCTTTAAGGCAAGTGCCTGCTGCTCCAGTTCATATTTCTTTGCTTCTGCTTCACGCTGACGCTGGTAGAGCTGGGCATCAGCCTGCTGCTGTTTTGCAAATTTTTCTGCTTCTGCTTTCTTCTTAACCTGTGCATCCAGAGCCTGCTCCATAACTTCGGCTTCTTTCTGCTTTAAGAGGATTTCTTTTTCCTGCTTTGCGATATTTGCATTGGCAGTGGTAATTTCGATGGTCTTTCTCTGTTCCTCCTGCTGGATCTGGTAAGCAGCATCTGCTTCTGCCTTCTTGGCATCGGATACTCTCTTTAATTCGGCCTGAGTAATGGCAAGCTCGTTATTCTTCTGTGCAATATCCGTCTGTGCGGCAATCTGGGCCTCATTGGCTTCTCTCTGCGCATTGGCCTGAGCCTTTGCAATTTCCTTTTCACTTTCAGCACGGGAAATGGCTGCATTCTTCTGGATCTTCACGATGTTATCCACACCTAAGTTTTCAATGACACCGTTGCCGTCCACAAAATTCTGTACATTGAAGCTGACAATGTCAAGACCCATGGCAGCCAGGTCCGGCTCGGCGTTTTCCTTAACTAAGGATGCAAATTTCTGACGGTCGCTGACCATTTCTTCCAGATTCATTTTTCCGACAATTTCACGCATATTGCCTTCCAGAACTTCCCTTGCCACCTGTGCAATGTAGTCTGTCTTTTTATTTAAGAAGTTCTGGGCTGCCAAAGCAAGCTGATCAGGATTTACACTGATTTTTACGTTTACGGCTGCATCTACACGGATATTGATATAATCTGCGGTAGGTACGGCGGAAGATGTCTTTACGTCAATGGGAATCAGCTGCAGATTCAGTTCATCTTTTTTCTCAAAGAACGGAATTTTGACACCGGCACGTCCGATCAGGATCTTGGGACGCTTTCTCAAGCCGGAAATAATGTAGGCGGTATCGGGGGAAGCTTTTACATACCCGGATATCAGAATAATCAGTATAATGATTGCGATAATGGCAATCGGCAGAATCTTAAAAATAATGTCACCCATACGTTTTCTCCTTTCAATTTTTATGAACCCTTCAGGTTTCTCTGGTACGGATAACCATATTATAACATATTTTGGGAATTTGAAAATAGAAGAGAAATACACGTTACAAATGTAAAAGATATGAAAAAAAGTTGTTGTCTGCACGATAAAGACTGTATATGTGCAAAAAGAGGTATTGTTATTCTGCCTTGCATCATGCTATAATAAAACCACTGATGCAGGAAGAAAGCTTCTTATATAAATAAGAGAGGATTTAGCGGATGTGGATTGGTACCGATCATATAGATGCCGTCATT
>JBJFCA010000127.1:0-3162 GCA_051888725.1 Lachnospiraceae bacterium | reverse complement strand
TTGGGTAAGTAAATTTGCATCCATAAATTGCCTCGTTATTTTTACTTATAGACAGTATATGCCGGACGAAAAAAAGTTTGCCTATTCCTATGGGAAAATGGTATACTTAATCCTAAGACAGGACAAAGGGGTGATGGCATGAAAGAAGTAATAGACAGATTACTTTCGGAACGGTTCGAGGATGAGAACAGTTCCCTTGATTTTTCATGTGCAAATATAGAATTGTCCATAGAGAAAGGACAGAGCGTGGAAGGGTCCTTTCAGATCTACGCAAAGGAGGGGAGTTATACAAAAGGGTTTGTGACATCCTCGGACAGCAGGATGGAGGTGATTACCGGTCAGTTTGTCGGCAATGAAGAACAGATTGCGTATTGCTTTCATGGGGAGAATGTCAGCGAAGGAGAACAGATCAAAGGGGAATTTTACATTATCAGTAACCATGGAGAATACTATCTTCCTTTCTGCATTTCGGTTAGTAAAAAAGAACTGACCTCCTCACTTGGAGAAGTAAAAAATCTGTTTCATTTTGCCAATCTTGCCAAGGTTAGTCCCGAAGAGGCAGTCTCTGTTTTTTATTCCCCTGATTTTGTACAGATCTTAAACGGCACGGACAGGCGGTACAGGGAATATTATCTGGGATTGTCTGCGTATCCGTACCATGAGCAGAATGTGGAAGAATTCCTGATTGGGATTCATAAAAAACAGAAAATAGAATACCTGATACAGCCGAATACACTTACAGTGGACAATCCGGAGGAGGAAGAAGAACAGGTACTCATGATTACCCGAAACGGCTGGGGCTATACCGAGCTCAAAATCACCGTTGAAGGAGATTTTCTGGAGATTTCCAAAGAGAAACTGACGGAACAGGATTTTATGGGGAATCTCTGCAGACTGCCGGTAGTGATCCGGACTACGGCACTGCATGCCGGTAATAATTATGGTGCGGTTCTGTTTACCGGCAGTTATGATGCCATTCGTGTGCCGGTGCTTGTGAAGCATAACGGCACATTGCCGGGGGTACGAAGCAGACAGGAAAAGAAACAGATTACGCTGCAGCTGATGAAACTGTATCTGGCATTTCGGATGAAAAAAATCGGTGCCGCAAGCTGGGCGAAGGAAAGTACCAGGCTTACGGAGGAAATGCTTTCTCTGGATGAGGAAGATCTGTACGCAAGGCTTTTTCAGGCACAGCTTCTGATTACGGCGCAAAGAGTAAACGAAGCAAAATGGATTCTGGATCATGTATCAGTTACCCTTGCGCAGACGGCGGGCGAGGATACAGTGCTGTGGGCGTACTATCTGTATCTTACCACCCTGTTTTCTGAGGATGAAGCTTACGTGGACAGGGTCACGGAAAAAGTGGAACGGCTGTATAAAAAGCATCGGGAAGAATGGCGCCTGGCATGGCTTTTGCTGTATTTGTCAGACGAATACAATAAGAGTTTTTCCAAGAAATGGATGTTTCTGGAGGAGCAGTTTGAAAGAGGCTGTGTCAGCCCTGTGTTATATACGGAAAGCCTTCTTTTATTAAATGCCAATCCTTCCTTATTGAACAGTCTGAAAACCTATGAAAAGCAGCTGCTGATTTTTGGCGCCCGGTATGAGCTGCTTTCACCGGATGTCATCATGCAGCTTACCTATCTGGCCGGCAGGGAAAAGGAATACGACAGCACCTTGTACCGGATTCTGGTTACCTGTTATGAAACTACACCATCGGATGATCTGTTGCAGGAGATCTGCGGACAGTTAATCAAAGGGAACCGCTTTGGGGTGGAATATCTGAAGTGGTATAAAAAGGGCGTGGAAAAGGGACTTCGTATCACAAGGCTGTATGAATCCTACATGATGAGTCTGGATGTGGAAAATGTATCCATTCAGGAAATGGAAGCACTGCCCAAGATGGTATTGATGTATTTTTCCTACCAGAACAGTTTAAATGACAAACAGGCAGCCTATTTATATGCCAATATTTATAAATACCGGGAGGGCTATCCGGAGCTTTATCAGAACTATCTTTTGCAGATGGAACAGTTCCTGACAGGCCAGCTTGCAAAACGCAGAATCAACAGGTGTCTTGCCTATTTGTACAAGAATCTGCTGACGCCGGAAATGCTGACCGGTACATTGACGGAAGATTTTGCCCATATTGCCTTTCTCCATGAGATTCGTATGCAAAAAGAGGATATCAGAAAAGTGATCGTATTTGATCCCGGTATGAAGGCGGGAAAATCCTATCCGGTTTATGACGGAAAAGCCCTGATATCCCTGCCCGATACCGAAAGCCGGATTATTCTGGAGGATTCCGCACAAAACAGATATATGGACAGCAGTTTTTATGTGACGGAAAAACTCATGATTCCCGGCAGACTTCTTACGGCAGTCATTCCCATGACGGAAAGCTCTCATGATGTAAATGTATATCAGTGTTTTGCCGGGCAGGAACTGCTGGAAATTACGGAAGACAATGTAATGCAGTTTGAACGGCTGCTTTCGGATGAACTGGCAGAGGATTCCTTAAAAAGAGAAATCGGGCTGAAACTGCTGCGGTTCTATTTTGATAAAGATCACATGCAGGAGCTGGATGCTTATTTAGAGCAGATGGATCTGACATTTTATAATGTGCCGGAGCGGAATGAAATTCTTCGTTACATGGTGATCCGGGGACTGGAGGAGACAGCCTATCACTGGCTTATGCTGCTTGGTCCTCACGGCATGGACGAAAAGACGATCATGCGTCTTTGCAGCAGGTACATAGAGAAAACGGAATTTGCACAGGATGCGGTTTTGACAGAGCTTGTTTATTATGCCTTCTCACATGGCAAGTATGATGAAAGATGCCTGCGGTATCTGATTCTGTATTTTGAAGGCACGGTCAGAGGTCTTAGGGATATCTGGAAGGCCGCCGTCAATTTCTGTGTGGATACTTACGAACTCAGTGAGAAAATACTGGTGCAGATGCTGTTTAGCGGAGCCTACGTGGGAGAAAAAATGCAGATTTTCAAATCCTATGTGGCAGGAGGCGCCAGACCGGATGTGGAAAAAGCCTTTCTGGCAGAATGTGCTTACGAGTATTTCGTGAATGACAAGGTTACGGAAGCTTTTATATTTGAAGAGATTGCAGCCATGCGCATGCGGGGTGACGGTGTAAAAAAGATCAGT
>JBJFCA010000126.1:0-3202 GCA_051888725.1 Lachnospiraceae bacterium | reverse complement strand
ACCTCATTGTAATGGGGAATGACACCCGGGAAGAAAAGGATGAGCAGACAGAGAAAGATGAGGTTACCAATGCGCAGGCACTGATTGCCATTGTGGAGAATCTCAAAGAAAATGACAGTATTCCGGTAAAAGTAATGGAGGTCAAAGAAGGAAAAACATCACCGCCCAAGAGATACACCTCCGGCTCCATGGTGCTTGCCATGGAAAACGCGGGACAGTTAATCGAGGAAGAAGAATTAAGAGAGCAGATTAAGGGTTCGGGAATCGGTACTTCTGCCACCAGGGCGGAGATCATTAAAAAATTAGTAAGAGTGGGATATCTTAATCTAAACCGGAAATCCCAGATACTCACGCCTACCATGTTGGGAGAAATGATTTTTGAAACAGTGAGTATGACGGTTCCGGAGCTATTAAATCCCAAAATGACAGCTTCATGGGAAAAAGGGCTGGATGGTATCACCAAAGGCACTGTTTGCATGGAAGAATACCGGGAAAAACTGGAAGATTTTATCCGCAGGGAAACACTTTCCATGATACAGAAGGATATGCGAAACGAGTTGATCCGGCGAATACAGCCCTTTACCGGTAAAGAATCCAGGGGTGTGGCCGCAAGGAAAAAAATCGGTGTGAATTGTCCGGTTTGCGGTGGAGAAATAGAGACCACACCATTTGGATACGGCTGTAGCCGTTATAAGGAAAAGGGATGTAAGTTCTCCATCGGTACCATAGCCGGCAGGGACTTAAGCGAAGAAGAAGTAAAAACACTGCTTAAGGAAGGCAGAACGGAGATTTTAAGCGGGTTTGTATCCAAGAACAAAAAGAAATTTTCGGCGGCACTGGTGTTACAGAAAGATGAGGGAGAGGCTTACGGTATTACTTTTGATTTTTCAGGAAATGTGCCGGATGTGCTGGAAGGCGTGACCTGTCCGGTCTGTCAGAGTGCAATGGAAATCATGCCATACGGATATACCTGCAGGACTCATAGGGAAGACCCGCAGAAATGTTACTTTTCCGTGGGAAAGATAGCGGATAAAATGCTTACGAAACAGGAGGTAACGGATCTTCTTACGAAGGGCGTTACGGAAACGATTCGCGGCTTCAAAGGAAAATCGGGCAAAAAATTTGATGCGGTACTGATTCTTGGTGAGGAAGAAGGAAAGAAAAAAATCAAATTTGACTTTGCACATGTAGAGGCCAAAAAAGTGAAGGACGCAAAATGTCCCCTGTGCGGAGGAGAGATTCTGGTTACTTCCTTTGGTTATGTCTGCAGTAACAGAAAACAGGACGAAAAGGACGGCTGTACGTTTTCTATCGGAAAAATTGCGGATAAGGACCTAAACGAAAGTCAGGTGAGGGAACTTTTAACCACCGGCAAAACCGGAACCATCAGGGGATTTAAGGGAAAATCCGGAAAGCGGTTTGATGCCTGCCTGGAACTTGTGAAGGAGGATAATACAGCAAAAGTACAGTTTGACTTTGCACACGTAGAGGCCAAAAAAGTGAAGGATGTGGCGTGTCCGTTGTGCGGTTCTGCCATTGTACAGACGCCGTTTGGCTATGGCTGCGCTTCTTACGATAAAAATAATCCGGAAAGCTGCCGCTTTACCATCGGGAAGATTGCAGGCGTAAAACTAAAGGAGTCATCGGTAAAAGAACTGTTACAAAACGGAAAAACCGGTGTCATTCAGGGTTTTATTGCAAAGACCGGGATGATGTTTGATGCGGCTTTGAAATTGGATGATGAAAAAAAGGTCGTTTTTGACTTTCCGGAAAAGGAAGAGCCGAAGGAAAGTACCGTGGAATGTCCGAAGTGCGGGAAACTGATGAAAAAAGATAAATGGCGTTATTTATGCGAATGCGGGTTTGGCAGGTTTCATACCATAGCAGGTATTACGCTTTCCGATGAACAGATGACAGAGATTTTAAAGACAGGACGCACAAAAGAGCCGGTGAAAGGGTTTACGTCAAAGAACGGAAACAGCTTTGATGCGTTTCTTGTTTTGAAAAAGGAAGACGACGGAAAAGAAACCATCGCCTTTGACTTTAACGGCGTGGAAGATTACAAACCGGATCATCAGGAAATGAGAAAGGAAGAAGAGGTAAAGGAAAATGGAAGCATGGAAAATCAGTAATATGTATACGTTGTCCGAAACGATAGCGGCAGATATTTTTGAGGGTGCAGAATATCCCTGGGAGGTTTTGCCGCGGATTCACGATTTTATTCTGAAACTGGGAGCAGAACTTCCGGTAGAAAAATTTGAAAAAAGAGGAGAGGATATCTGGATAGCAAAGTCAGCAAAGGTCGCACAGACCGCATGCTTAAACGGCCCCCTCATTGTGGATGAGGAAGCGGAAATAAGACACTGTGCTTTTGTGAGAGGAAACGCCATCGTCGGGAAGGGCGCTGTAGTGGGGAATTCCACGGAGCTTAAAAATGTCATTCTTTTTAACAAAGTGCAGGTTCCCCATTATAATTATGTGGGGGACAGCATATTAGGCTTTAAGTCCCATATGGGTGCAGGTTCCATTACCTCCAATGTAAAAAGCGATAAGACTCTGGTAGTGGTAAAGAACGGGGAAGAAAAAATAGCGACCGGCTTAAAGAAGATGGGTGCCATGCTGGCGGATCATGTGGAGGTCGGATGCAATTCTGTCTTAAATCCCGGTACCGTAATCGGGAAGAATACCAATATTTATCCTACGTCCTGTGTCAGAGGATGTATCCCTGAAAATGCAATTTATAAAAACGAGAAGGAAATTGTAGAAAAAGCAACAAGTTTTTAAAAAAAACTGGATTTTTTGCGGTAAATATGAGAAAATGTTTTGTGCGAGAAAAAATGACGGAGTAAGTGCATGCTTTGTCATTTTAGATATTCATAAGTTGAAAGGAGATTTCACATGATTTACTCAAAAGAAGTTGAAGAAATGTGTACAGTTGCACAGGGCGTACATCACGGATGTGCTCCTATTCCTGAAGAAGCTAAATGGATTCAGGCAAAAGAAGTAAAAGATATTTCCGGCTTAACTCACGGTGTAGGCTGGTGTGCACCTCAGCAGGGCGCATGCAAACTTACATTAAACGTTAAGGAAGGTATCATTCAGGAAGCATTGGTAGAAACCATCGGATGCTCCGGTATGACCCATTCCGCAGCTATGGCAGCAGAAATTCTTCCCGGACTTACCGTTATGGAAGCTTTGAATA
>JBJFCA010000125.1:0-15222 GCA_051888725.1 Lachnospiraceae bacterium | reverse complement strand
GCAAATGCAGGCGCTCTTTCTGACGCAAGGTCAGCAAGGCAGCATCTAACTATGTTCTGCTCCAAAAATAGGAGCAGAATGGTTTCCTTGTGTGGCTTCCTGACAATCGAAAGCATCAAAACAGAAGTTGCTAAAAGAATAGCATTATGGTTTAGCCAATTCTGCATTGGTTTGACAGATTCAGGTTTATCGGGATGATAATTCTATTTTGAAGAGGACAGGTGTTCATGAAAAAAAGCGCGAGCGCAGTTTCTGTTATTGGAGGAGCTGATGGACCGACCTCCGTTTTTCACCTTAAGAAAAATGCGAAACTTACTCTAAAACAGAAAATTCAAAGAACAAAAAATAAAATTAAGCGGTTCTATGTGGGGAAAACCCTTTCCTGTGAAAGTCATAGTTTGGACGAAGTAATGGAGTATATCGTAAATAGATATGGGTTTGTTGAAGTCGATAAGGATGCTGAGGAATTCGCAGTAGAGTATCAGCAGATGAGAGCCTCTTTTATCATTCAATATGCGCCAGAATTATTAGGAGAATCTACTGCATGTCCTAAATTAAAGAGTGAATTGCCAGAAGATGTGGAGGTTTATATCAGGCAAAGCAAGGAGAGAATACAGAGAGCAATGGAAATCCCTTCGACAGAATTTGATATTGACTTTCATAAATTCAAAAAATCATTTGATGATATCAATGATAACATGCATATTGTTATTGAAAAAAAGTATGCATATATTGGCGGTGGGGCTGGCGGTAATAAAAAGGTGGTTAAAAGCTTTCAGAGGATATATAAAGATGTATACAGATATTACGGTGTCACAAAAGAGGATAAAATAAGCAAATCGGAACGATATATGGATGTGGTGCGAACCTTGAGTCGGTAATACAGTTTTGCAATCATTCAAGAAATTCTAATTTATAGCAATAAATTTGAAGTAACATAAGAAAGAGAGAAATAATTGAAATGAGTGTGATAGAATACAGAATAATGCATGATAGTGATATTAACGAGGTTCTATTGTTTTGGGAAAAAATTGATGGAGTGCATTTGCACAATAACGGAGAAGAAACTTATGAGGCTATTTGTAGTTATTTGCAGAGAAATCCAAATTTAAGTTTTGTTGCAGTTTGCGAATCGAAAATTGTTGGTGCTGTTATGTGCGGTCACGATGGAAGAAGAGGCTACCTTAATCATTTGGGTGTAAGTTCTGAATATCGTCGTAAAGGAATCGCAAAAGAGCTTCTCAATAGAGTGGAGAGTGAACTAATAAAAGCCGGAATAAAAAAGGAAGCCTTATTTGTTTTGTGCAATAATACATCTGCACAAGAGTTTTATGAACATATTGGTTGGGAAGAAGAATCAATTGTTAAGGTGTATACCAAGTTAATCTCGTAGAACATTTGAGAGAACGGTACTTTCCGGTTATGAAAAGTACCGTCTTCCAATGTGCCCCCCTAAAATTCTCTTTGGAGGTTTGGAAACACTTTGGCGAAAAGGGAGTTTGGAAATGTGTTTTTGAATTGTTTGGTGGAATAGTTTTATAAAATTGATTTTGCAAAACAGATTTTGAAAAAAGGCTTTAACAAAAAGGAGCAGTGAATGAAAAAATATGTTTTATTTGATTTGGACGGAACATTAACCGATCCCATGGAGGGAATTACCAGATGTGTGCAGTATGCTCTTGCAGCAGCGGGCATTGAAGAGCCGGATCTTCAAAAGCTGACACCGTTTATCGGACCGCCGTTAAAGGAAAGCTTTATGGAGTTCTATGGCTTTTCAGAGGAAGAAGCAGAAAAAGCCGTTGCAAAATACAGAGAGCGCTTTCGTGACACCGGTATTTTTGAAAACGTGATTTATGACGGCATTCCGGGGATGCTAGCCACCCTGCAGGAAGCAGGTATGACGCTTGCTGTGGCGTCCAGCAAACCGGAAGTCTTTGTAAACAGGATTCTGAAGCATTTTTCTATTGATTCCTATTTTGATGTGGTAGTCGGCAGCGAACTGGATGGCAGACGCACGGACAAAAAGGAAGTTGTGGCGGAGGCTCTGTCAAGATTGTATGGCAGGGAAAAGGCAGACGAAGGTAAACAGACAAGTATGGATGTAAAGCAAATGGCAGAAAAGCGCAAGTATACTTACATGGTAGGAGACAGAAAGTTTGACATTATCGGAGCTAAGTCTGAGGGGCTCATAAGTGTAGGTGTAACGTATGGATATGGGTCGGTAGAAGAGTTAGAAGCCGAACAGCCGGATTATCTGGCAGAGAGCGTAGAAAGACTGCAGGAAATATTGCTTGGTTCCCTTTGATGAAAAGGGGCTATAGAAGAAAAATTTGCCTTGAGATGATGGTGGCGGCTCGGAGCACGGAAATGAGCCTATAGTCGTAGGAGTGCATACCAAAACAGGAAAAGAGGGGAAATGGTATGAGCCTAAGAGCACGGAAATGCATACCAAAACAGGAGAAGAGAGCAAATGGTATGAGCCTAAGAGCGTGGAAATGCATACCAAAGCAGGAGAAGAGAGCAAATGGTATGCACCTCTGTGCGATGAAGTGCATACCAAAACAGGAAAAGAGGGGAAATGGTATGAGCCTAAGAGCACGGAAATGCATACCAAAACAGGAGAAGAGAGCAAATGGTATGAGCCTAAGAGCGTGGAAATGCATACCAAAGCAGGAGAAGAGAGCAAATGGTATGAGCCCTTGTGCGTGGAAATGCATACCAAAGCAGGAGAAGAGGGCAAATGGTATGAGCCCTCGTGCGTGGAAGCGCATACCAAAATAGGAAAAGAGCGGAAATGGTATGAGTCCCTGTGCGATGAAGCGCATACCAAAACAGGAAAAGAGCGAAAAAAGTATGCATCATGATACGCTTTTTGTAGAGAGACTCGTCGGATGACATAAAATGAGCGCAGATCACGTTTTTGTGACCTGCGCTTAAATACGAAAAATTAAATATGCGACATCAAATACGTAGCATCAATTTTTCAACCTTATTTACAACTCCACAACGCACGAAAAACTTTTGACTGCATGAGTCATTTACTTTACAGCAGCTGCAGATGTACTTTTTCGGCTTCTGCCATCATATCATCGGGCCACAGGGAGCACTGCACCTCTCCGATATGAGCTTTCCTTAAGAAAAACATGCAGATACGGGACTGACCGATACCGCCGCCGATTGTGTAGGGCAGTTCTTCGTTGATAATGGCTCTCTGGAAAGGAAGCTCGGCACGCTCTAAGCAGCCGGCTTTTTCAAGCTGGGACAGCAGAGCATCTTTGTCTACACGGATACCCATGGAAGAAAGCTCCAGTGCGATATCCAGCAAAGGATAATAAACAAAGATATCGGCATTGAGTGCCCAGTCATCATAGTCCGGTGCACGTCCGTCGTGACGCTCGCCGGATTCCAGTAAATCTCCGATCTGCATAATGCAGACAGCCCCTTTTGCTTTGGTAATGTAGTATTCTCTTTCCTTGGGTGTATTGTCCGGGAACATTTCTTCCAGTTCTTTTGTTGTAATAAAGAAAATATCATGAGGAAGAATTTCTTCTATATAATCGTAGTGGATGGACATGTACTTTTCTGTTTTACGCAGTACCTTGTACACGCTTCGAACCGTGTCCTTCAAGGTATCCAGAGTACGGTCCTCTTTTTCAATGATTTTTTCCCAATCCCACTGGTCCACATAAATGGAATGGATATTGTCCACTTCTTCATCTCTTCTGATGGCGCTCATGTCGGTATAAAGACCTTCCCCTACATGAAAGCCATATTTCTTCAATGCAAAACGTTTCCATTTCGCCAGAGAATGAACGACTTCCGCTTCGCGCCCGTTCTGGCAGGATATATCAAATGTAACAGGTCGCTCCACGCCATTTAAATTGTCGTTGAGTCCGGAAGAAGGATCTACGAATAACGGCGCAGATACACGTAAAAGGTGGAGCCTCTCTGCAAGCAGGGACTGAAAAAAGTCTTTTACGGTCTTGATTGCAATCTGGGTATCGTACAAATTCAGCTCTGATTTGTACCCCTTCGGTAAAATCATATTGCTCATAACAAACTTTTCGTTCCTTTCTGTATATAGACGGTAAATACTATCTCAACTATTCTATTTAACAGCTTTTTAGCATACTTTGCAAGAAGAACATTTGTTCTATTTTCTCATGCATTTATGATACAAATATGGTATTCTATATACAGAACATACGTTCTCTAAAACAGGATTGGACAGGATGGAGTTTATCCGCAACACGAATTTTTTGATGCATTTAGAGTATGAAGGTTTGGAGAACAGAAATGGAGTTTCAAGAGCAACATGGAGTATTTACCAGGATCTGACATGTCCATAATGGAGAAGCTTGCGATTTTAAGTGATGCCGCAAAATATGATGTGGCCTGTACCTCCAGCGGAGTGGAGCGCAAAGGGGACGGAAAACACATGGGAAGCTGTGCGGCAGGTGGTATCTGCCACAGTTTTAGTTCGGATGGACGATGTATTTCTTTATTAAAGATTCTTTTATCAAACGAATGTGTTTATGACTGTAAATATTGTCTGAACCGGCGTTCCAATGATGTAAAGAGGGCGACTTTTACTCCGGAAGAAGTATGCGAGCTGACCATCCAGTTTTACAGGCGGAATTATATAGAAGGACTGTTTTTAAGCTCCGGCATTATAAATAATCCGGATTATACCATGGAACAGCTTTACCGGACCCTGTACCTGCTCAGAAGACAGTACGGGTTTGCAGGTTATATTCATGTGAAGGCGATTCCGGGAGCGGATCCCAGGCTGATACAGATGACCGGTTTTCTGGCGGACAGGATGAGTGTAAACTTAGAGCTTCCCACTTCGGAAGGACTTAAGAATCTGGCACCGTCCAAAACCAGAAAAAAGATTCTCACGCCTATGCGGCAGATTCAAAACGGAATCGTATGCAATAAGAATGAACTGGCGGTATATAAAAAGGCTCCTGTTTTTGTGGGCGGGGGACAGTCTACGCAAATGATTATCGGTGCGACACCGGAAAATGATTATCAGATTATGAGCGTAGCAGAAAGCCTGTACAAAGGTTTTGGATTGAAAAGAGTTTTTTATTCGGCTTTTGTAAAAGTAAATGAGGACAAGGCACTGCCCACTCTTCCGGGAGGTCCGCCTCTGTTACGGGAACACAGACTGTATCAGGCGGACTGGTTACTTCGGTTCTACGGTTTTCAGGCATCCGAATTGTTAAGTGAAAGCCGTCCTTTCTTTAATATTATGCTGGATCCCAAGGAGGACTGGGCAATACGTCATCTGGAACTGTTTCCCATGGAGATTAACAGGGTATCTTATGAAGAGCTTCTCCGTGTTCCGGGAATTGGAGTAAAAAGCGCAAGGAGAATTGTTCAGGCGAGGAGGACAGCATGCCTTGATTTTGATGCCCTGAAAAAAATTGGCGTGGTGTTGAAAAGAGCGCTGTATTTTATTACCTGCAAAGGGAAGATGATGTACCCGGTCAGACTTGAGGAAGATGCGATTGTGAGGAATCTGACACAGGACAACAGGGAAAAACTGCAGTTTTCGCAGGATGGTATGACTTACAGGCAGCTTTCCTTATTCGATGACGGACAGTTTACCGGTGTGCCTACGGTAGCGGATCAGCAGAAGGTACTGCTCGGGCAGATATAGAATCGCAGAGGTGCAGATAAAATGCCGGGATATAAATACGGGCAGGTTTCCCCACACAAACTGTATGAATGGGAAAGGAGTTTTTATGTTACAGGAAATGGTGACGCTTATATGTGAGGATAGTGCGGAGGGGATTTTCACTGCCATATATGAAGCATATGAGAGAAAGCTTTCCATAGAGCATGTGAAGCTGCATGTAGGGGAAGTGTATGAGCCTGCGTTGTTCACTACTTATCAAAAGGTTTTGCCCAATGAAGAAAAGGCGGAAAAGGTAATTCGTACATTGCGAAAAAAATTCCCGCAGGAGGATTATCTGTCTTTGTGCTATGCACTGTCATCACCGGACAAAAGGAAAGCAGATGCGGTCTTTCACACAATTGTCTGGGGTCTTAAAGGACTTTATCAAAACAGTATTCTGGAGCATCTTTCCTGTGATGCGGTCCGCATCACCATGGAGCTTGCACGGAATGCCCAAAATGAATATCTGCATTTAAGGGGATTTACCCGGTTTGAGGAACTTAAGGGAGGGCTCCTTTATACCGTGATAGCGCCCCGGAATCATATATTACCGCAGCTTGCGGCCCACTTTGCAGACCGGTTTCCGGGAGAGAATTTTATTATGCTGGATGAAGGAAGGCTCCTCTATGCCGTACATCCGGCTCACAAACAGTGGTTTTTAGTGACCCCGGATCCTGTGGAAAGGACGGAATGTTCCTGCTCGGAAACAGTGGAATTGTCCGACCGGGAACGCTACTATCAGGAACTGTTTCGGGAATTTTGTCATAATATAAGCATTGAAGACCGAAGAAATCTGAAATTACAGAGAAATATGCTTCCATTGCATTTTAGACTTTACATGACGGAGTTTCATGACTGAAAATGGTTGTCTTTTTTTGCGAGAAAAAGGTCTTTACATTTTGGAGAATATGTGTATAATCTATTACAAATCTTAGAAATTGGAAGATTTTGGAAAGGAAGGCAATGTTATATGGAACGAAAGATCAAATTGACACCAGATGAAGTAAAGCACTTTGTAGCAGTTACCTCCAAATGTGATTTTGACATTGATATTTCTTATAATAGATACGTAGTAGATGCCAAATCATTTCTTGGTGTGTACGGATTGGATTTCAGTAAAGTACTGACTGTTCATTATGAAGGTTATGATGCGGAACTGGAAAAACTTTTAAAAGGCTGCTCAATTGCCTGCTGACAAAACACAAGACGACATGAAATTGACTCCCTGTTTCAGATGGTATACTATCTGAGATAGGGAGTTAATTTGTTTCATGGGATTAGAGAATGAAAGAACGGGGAGCAAAATGGAGATACAGATTTCAGTCAGAAATTTGGTGGAATTTCTGCTACGAAGCGGCGATATTGACAACAGAAGATCGGGTGGAGCAGATAATGCCATGCTGGAAGGTGCCAGACTTCACAGGCTGCTGCAGAGCAGAATGGGAGAAGGCTACAATCCGGAGGTTTCTTTGCGTTACATTTTCGATACCCAAAAGTACCGGATTATTGTGGAAGGCAGAGCTGACGGGATTTTTACGGATGAGTCCGGTGTATCCGTCATCGATGAAATCAAAACGACTTATAAGGATATAGAAAAGCTAAAAAAACCCAATCCGGTTCATCTGGCACAGGCAAAGGTCTACGCAGCCATTTATGGGATACAACAGCAGAAGGAAGAAATGCGCATCCGCATGACATACTGCAACGTGGAAAGTGAAGAAATCCGGTATTTTTTTGAGGATGCCGACATGACGGAACTCAAAGAATGGTTTTTTGAACTGCTGCGTCAGTATCAGGTGTGGGCAGATTACGAATATGAATGGAGGCAATTGCGGCAGGAATCTTTAGAAAAACTTATCTTTCCATATGAGTACCGAACCGGTCAAAAGGAGCTCGCAGGCCAGGTATACCGTACAATTTATCACAAAAAGAAGCTTTTCATTGAAGCCCCTACAGGCGTGGGCAAAACACTTTCTACTGTTTTCCCTGCACTGAAAGCCATGGGAAAGGGAATGGGAGATAAAATCTTTTATCTGACTGCCAAAACCATTACACGTACCGTTGCAGAGAACACCTATAGTCTGCTGCGTACAAAAGGCCTTGCGTTTAAAAGTGTTATCCTGACCGCTAAAGAAAAAATCTGCTTTCTGGAAGAAACCGAGTGCAATCCGGATGCCTGTCCTTATGCAAAAGGACATTATGACAGGATCAACTCAGCAGTGTATGATTTATTGACACGCGAAAACAGTTTCCACAGGGAAGTGATTGAGCAATACGCCAGAAAACATCAGGTGTGTCCGTTTGAATTCTGTCTGGATATGAGTCTGTTTGCGGATGGAATTATTTGCGATTATAACTATTGCTTTGACCCGCATGTATACTTAAGAAGATTTTTTGCGGAAAATAACAGTAGTAATTATATTTTTCTGGTGGATGAGGCACATAATCTGCTGGACAGGGGCAGAGAGATGTACAGTGCACAGCTGATTAAGGAAGAATTTCCGGTTCTGAAAAAGAAAATTGTGGAGGCACAGACCGGACTGATCGTGCCGGCAGAGACTATGCCGGCGAGGATGGCGGGACGGATTCGGGACTTCGGCCCCAAAATGGAGCGGGCTCTGGAAAAGTGCAATAAGGAACTGCTAAAGCTCAAGAAGGAATGTGAAAACTGTAATGTACTTCGTAGTATAGAACCTTTTATACAGACCCTGATGCGCTTATACGACACCATGAATAAGTACCTGGAAGAGAATGATGACAGTCCGGTCAGGAGAGATATATTGGACTTCTACTTTGAAATATCCCATTTTTTAGAGATTTATGAGATGCTTGATGACAATTATGTCATGTATTCTGAAATGCAGGAGGACGGTACATTTAAGGTGAAACTCTTTTGTGTCAATCCGGCGAAAGCGTTGGGAGAATGCATGGAGAGAGCCCGAAGCACCATATTGTTTTCAGCCACCTTTCTGCCAATCCAGTACTATAAGAAGCTGTTAGGTGGTACGAAGGAGGATTTTGAGGTTTATGCGCATTCCATTTTTGAGCCTGAAAAGCAGGCAATCTTTATTGGTACGGATGTGACAAGCAGATACAGCCGGAGAAATGAAACGGAATATTATAATATTGCCCGTTATTTATATGAGGTGACAAGGAACCGTCACGGAAACTATATGGCGTTTTTCCCTTCCAGGGCTTTCATGAAGGAGGTTTATGCGTGCTTTACGGAATATTTTCAGGATGCGGATACAGAGTGTATTCTGCAGGAGGAATACATGGACGAACAGGAGCGGGAAGAGTTCCTGAAAAGATTTCGCAGCGGGGAAATTGAAAAAAGTGAGAAAAATGACATTGACTTCTCCGGTATCATGATGGATGTGGAGATCGAAAACACCGATGAAAATGAGGACCGGATTCTGATCGGCTTCTGTGTTATGGGCGGAATTTTTTCGGAAGGAATTGATTTGAAGCACGACAGCCTGATCGGTGTAATTGTCGTAGGTACCGGCATACCGCAGGTATGTAATGAAAGAGAGCTTTTGAAAGCGTATTTTGATGAAGCAGGCGAGAATGGATTTGATTATGCTTACCGGTTCCCGGGAATGAATAAGGTATTGCAGGCTGCAGGACGCGTGATCCGGACGGAAGAGGATGTAGGGATCGTTGTCCTTCTGGATGACAGGTTCCGGCAGAATTCCTACAGACGTCTGTTTCCCAGGGAATGGGCAGAGTATGAAGAAGTTACCAAGGAATCTGTGGCGGGACGAATAGAAAGGTTCTGGAACTCCTGGTTGTAGAAGCTGAATTTAGTGTAAATTCATTTAGCCGGATACTTGAAACAGTAAGTGACGAGGTTATCAAATAAAAACTGACACGTGTGTATATGTGGATAACTATGTGGAAATGGGGGATTTCTTTAAAAAAAACCCCAAAAAGCCGACAGCTTTTCCATTTTTGCTTTAACGAAGTAAAGAGATGAAATCAAAAAAATACTGACTTAGTCAATATGAAGAATTTGGAGAAACAGGGAGACGTTTTATGAGCGTAAAACAGGAAAAAGGACTTACTTTTTTATATTTTGCAGTTTATCTGATTGCAGCACTTACCATAGCATTGCATCAGCCCCACACGGATACGCCGCCTTTATTCGGCAATCCGCCTGATGAGCATTCCCGCTATAAGGTGCCGCTGTATATAGAGGAACACGGGGAATTGCCCACAGGATTTGAAGAAGAGCTTTTTAGCGAAGACTGCAGGTGGACGTATGGGTTTTACACGCTGCTTCCCTATATGATACAGGGTGCCGCCATGAAGGTTGTCAGCCTGTTTACGGACTCAGCGCTTACACTGCTATACACGGCCCGTATGGTAAATGTCATCAGTGGGTTATGGATGGCTTATCTGGTACTTCTGATTGGTAAAAAAGTGTTTCATGATGACAGGGTGCGGTGGATCTTCTGTTTTCTTGTGACGTTTCTGCCCCAGAGTCTGTTTATGCACACTTACGTGAATCCGGATTCACTGTGTATGTTGTCCACGGCACTGATGATCTACGGACTGCTCCGTGGGTATGAAGATGCCTTCTCGGTAAAAAGCTGTGTCATTTTTACGTTGGGTATGATACTTTGCACGCTCTCTTATTACAATGCATATGGGTATCTGGTCAGCAGCTTTTTGTTGTTTACCGCTTATTATATTAAGAGGAAAGACGGCAGGTGGTCGTTTGACTATAAGCCATTCCTGAAAAAAGGATGTCTGATTGCGGCATCCGTGATTGTATTGACAGGATGGTCCTTTGTGAGAAACTATCTGTTGTATGATGGGGATTTTATTGGATTAAGCACAAAGGAAGCGTTTATCAGGTCATTTGGGATTGCCAGGGAAACTTATCAGAGCCAAGGGTATTCCCTTCTTTATATGCTGACGCATACCAGCTTTCTGCCTAAGGTGATGATCAGTTTTATTGCCAATTTTGGCTCGGGAACAATTTATACCTATCCTCTTTTGTATGTTTTATATCTTTTGTTTTTTGCAATGTCCGTTGTGGGGCTGTTTTGTCGTATGGGAAATTCCGGAAAAGTATCTTTGAAGACAAAGTTCTTCCACATCAACATGATATTCTGCATTCTGATGCCGTTTATCCTGCTTTTAAAATATGCCTACAGTGTGGATTATCAGGCCCAGGGCAGATATCTGATGCCTGCAGTGATTCCCATTATGTATTATGTATGCATGGGATTTGAAAGGCTGCCTGTTTACCGGAAAGGCTCCGAAAGAAGAAAGACGGTTCTTACAGCAGGTGTGCTGGTCTTTCTTATGGTGGCCCTTCTTATCATGGTATTCTGTAATGCACTCCCAATTTATCTTATGACTCCGGTTTTATAAAAGAAAGAAATATGAGGAAATCCTATTGACACTTTATATTATATGACGTATAGTATTGCAAGAGAAATAATATTATACAACAATATGGTAAGACAAAACTTACGGGAAGGGAGGATGCTGCATGGTTTTTAATACGGGCGCTGCCTTGCTGGATGCCATTGTACTGGCAGTTGTATCCGGTGAGCCGGAGGGAACGTATGGCTATAAGATTACCCAGGATGTCAGACAGGTGCTGGATGTATCGGAATCTACCTTATATCCTGTACTCAGGAGACTGCAGAAAGAGGAATGCCTTGGCGTGTACGACAGGGAGTGTGCCGGCAGGAACAGAAGGTATTACCGGATTACACCGAAAGGGCAGCAGCAACTCCATGAATATGTACAGGAATGGAATCGCTATTCCGGCAACATATCCAGGATCTTTGAGGGAGGAATCAGACAATGAATCGTGAGATTTTTATGAAGGAGCTTGGCAGGCTTCTTACGGATATTCCCGCGCGGGAACGGGAAGAAGCCATTCAATATTACGAAGAATATTTTAATGATGCGGGACCGGATCGGGAAGCAGGCGTTCTTGCCGATCTTGGCAGCCCGGCTTTCGTGGCACAAAAGATTAAAGAAGGTCTGTTTGGTACGACAGTTGAACCCGGCCAAGATTGTGCTGCCCCCAAAAAGTCGCCTCTTAAGACGGTGGGATTTGTGATCCTGTGTATTTTTGCATCACCGTTTCTGTTAACATTTGCAGCTGTGCTGCTTTCACTGATTGTAGCGGTCTTTGCCGTGCTGATTGGCCTGATTGTTGGATTCGGGGCATCGGCGCTGGCACTTTTAATCAGCTGCATGGTACTGGTAGTGGTGGGGTGCTTCAATGCTTTTTCAGTACCCTTTGTGGCACTCATTCTGGGAGGCTGCGGCTTGTTTGTGGGCGGTATCGGTATTCTGTTTATGATGCTCACGGTATGGCTGTGTGCATATGCCCTGCCGGGGATCTGCAAAGGAATCGGATGGATGTTTGGAAAAATGTTTGGAAAAGAAAAAAGTGCGTGAAAGGAGTTTTAAAATGAAAAAATTTATGAAAATATGTGCGGTTACGACTGCCAGTATGCTTGTGCTTGGAATGTCAATGTTAGTCCTGGGAGGCTGTGGCGGCGGCCTGAAGCAGACCTTTGATAAGCTTCAGAACGGGGATTTCAGTTTTACGGATGAGGATATGAAAAAAATTATCGACGATGTTACGGAATGGGGAGAGGACAACGTTATTGTAACCTCGGGGGATGAAGAGGGACGCTATCTGACCGATTTTCCCATTGTGACAGATACCGCGGATTATGAGACATCTTATGATTTGTCTGAGGTTACAAACCTTTCGTTACAAATTGGAGGGTGTGAAATGAAGATTACGGTTTCCCCTGATGATAAGCTCTACATTCGGGGAGAAAACATCAGAAAATTACAGGATGGTGTAAAAGACCAGACCCTGTACCTGATAACGACCAATAAGGATGGCATTTCCTCAAAGACCTGGAGTACAATCGAAATGCAGATTCCCGCAGGTTTCCTGTGGGGAGATATTCATGCAGAGTTTGGCGCAGGAGATTTTGAACTTGACGGCTTACGTGCCGGCAATATTGAAATTGATCTTGGCGCCGGCAGGCTGCAGATGGATAACTTATCCTGTACGGAAGTATTTGCGTGCAAGGTGGGGGCCGGCCAGGTCATTGTGACAGATGCCGTCACAGGCGGTGATGTACTGATGGAAATCGGTGCAGGTGAATTAAGGTATGACGGCAGTGTTAGCGGTAATATAGAAGCAAACTGTGCCATGGGCAATCTGGACCTGTGCATAAGGGAGAGCACACAGGAAGATCACAATTACGAAATCATGTGCTCTGCCGGAAATGTGGATCTGGGTTCAAAATCATATTCCGGTCTGGCGACACAAAAGGATATAGACAATGACGCAAGCACCACTTATAAACTGAATTGTGCCATGGGGAATATTACATTGAAGTTTGAGTAACACACCTCTTTCTGACTTAATTTAGAAGGTGCAGATACTTTTCAAGACAGACACCTTCCACAACAGGGATACCTAAAGCAGCGGAGCCTTCCGTACAGATACGTACGAACTCGGCTGCTTTTTTTACGGAGTCCCGGAAAGGAACTTTGTTTACGGCATCCGCAGCAAGAACTGCTGCAAAGATATCACCGGTACCGGGACGGGAGGGACCGCCTGCCTTTGACCAAAGAAGCTCGCCCTCACCGGCAGGGGATTCACAGACATAGTTTCCAAAGTATTCCCCTGCCTGAATGCCGGTGATGACAACCTTACAAACACCCAGCTCGTGCAGCTTACGGGCAGCATTGGATAAAAACTTTTTCAGCGCATCGCCTGCTGCAGGCAGACCGTCAGATGCATAAGTTTTTGCCGTGACAGTCTCCTGCATCAACTCTGCAGGATAGGTCATGTCTGTTAGAAAACAGGCTTCCGTTAAGTTGGGTGTCAGAATATCGGCATGCATGCAAAGACCACGCAGGGCTTCCCTGTAAGAAGCGGTGACAGAGGAATAGGCTTTTCCGTGATCTCCCATGACCGGATCAATCAGGGTAAGCGTCCCGGCTTCTTTTTGCTGACGGGTAATAAAACGGGAAAGGGTGGGGATGGCAGATTCATTGCCTAAGAAACCGCAAATGATGCCTTCAAAGTGTAAAGAAAGTTTTTCCCATGCCGAAAGGTATTCGGACATTTTTTGCGTAAAATCACTGTAGTACCAGTCCGGAAAGGCCATATGGTTGGAAAAAATACCGGTGGGAACCGGACAGGCCTGCACACCCATTACGCTTACAATGGGAATAGCCACTGCAAGAGAGCAGTGGCCAAACCCGGTCAAATCATTTATCATGGCAATTTTAGAAAGATTCATAATTACTCCGTTTCCACTAAAAGACCGGCTTTCCTTAAAGCAGGACGCAGTGCCAGGTAGAAGATGGAAGCACATACAACGGCAATGACTGCATTCACGGATGTGGTGAGCTGTGCAACCTTAAGGAGAGCCTTGGACAGATCCTGAGGTACACCCAGAAGGTATGTTTTGTAAAAATATCCTACCAGAGGGTCAGCTACTACATTGAATGCCATTCCGCAGACGGAGGCAAGAATGGTGATACCTACGATCTTTCCTTTCTTGGTGCATTTATTAATATGAAAGATCTTGTGTGCAACCAGCCCGACAATCAGCGCAATGCAGAATTTCAGGATAAATGTCTTGGGAGCACTGGTCACATAAATGGTGGTAAGGTCACCGATGGTCATACCTACGGCACCGGCAAGGCCGCCCCAGAAACCGCCAAGCAGCAATGCTGCAAGGACACAGAATACGTTGCCAAGATGGAAGGCGGTGCTGGAAGTGCCAACGGGAATATCAATCTTAAAGAAAGCAAATCCAATGTAGCAGAGTGCTGCCAGAAGGCCTGCCTGTGTAACACGCAGAAGCTTTTCTTTTTGGGAAAGCTCTTTTCCTTTGCCGAATAACTTAACCAGTCCGGCGATTGTAAAAATGACACCGATAAAAGCGGTCAAAAGGGAATAAGCATAGTATCTGCCGGTGTCAGTTTCCAAAAAGTTTTCTACATCCGGCTGAAAGAAACGGAAGCAGAAAATGGTACCTGCAATCAGAAGAAGGATACCAACAATCAGTAAAACGGGATTTTTCTTTTTCATAATGTGTAACCTCATTTCTCATAAGTATTGTTTGAACTGCCTGTTAGGTTACATTATAGCCACTATTGGCACTAAAAAAAGTGCCAATTTAAGTTTTTTTGACAGTGCCAGAAAATCACAACGTTTTCATTGACGAATTGGGGATAAAAGATATATAATACCTTTTGTATTACTTCATACATAAATCAGAAAATAGCAGAAAACAAGGAGGATTTTTAAATGGAAAAAGGAAAGTTAGGAATCAGAGTGTCCGTATATGCAGTATTGGCATTTCTTTTTGCAGCATTTGGGCTGTACCTTGGCATTGTTGCATTACTCGCAGTGGCACTGATTGTGGAAAAGGATGAATGGGCAACCAGACAGTCTCTGCAGGCACTTGTTCTTTGCCTCGTACCGTCTATGGTAAGCGTAGTATTATCCGTATTTAACT
>JBJFCA010000124.1:0-3224 GCA_051888725.1 Lachnospiraceae bacterium | reverse complement strand
TCTCCGATATATGCATAGGACATGGCTACCGGATTGCATTCCACATCACACCCTCTGATATTGAACAGCCACATAATATCATCGAGTTTTGTAAGAAACAGTGCGTCTGCACCTTTCTTTCCGAAACTGTTCCTGACTTCGGAAAGCTTTTCTTCCACCGTTTTTCCGGTTATTTCCGAAGGAAGCACAGTTATTTTTCCTGCCGGGAAACCCGGTCGCTCCGTCCAGATTTTTTCAGATAAATCCTGCAAATAAGAAAATTTTATATTTTTCCCGGCAAGTAATTCCTCCATCTTCCTGCCGTCAGTAGCAGGAATCACTCTGCCGTCAAAACCAAGAGTCTGTCCCTCTTTCATTTCATCTTTCAGGAATTCTTCTACCGTGGGAACGCCTTCATTTAACATCTTAAATAGTGTGACATTCGTCCCCGCAAGTTCCTGCTCAGCCTGAATAAAATATCTGCCGTCCGTCCAAAGGCCCGCTCCGTCCTGCCAGACAAGAAGGGTGCCGTTTGATCCCGTAAATCCACAGAAGAATTCACGTACCTTAAAATAATCATTTACATATTCAGAATGATGAAAATCCGCAGTCGGAATCAGATAATAATCAATTCCTGCCTTTTTCATTTCCCTACGCAAAATGCCCAGTCTTTCCGTAATGACTTTATTTTCCATTCTGTTCCTTCCTTTCCGTTTCTTAAGATCCCCTGCTTATTCTATACGTTTCACGAAAGAAAATCTACATTTTCCGCAATTGTTATTTATGAACTTTTTGTAAATAATCTTAAATTTACTTGCGGCACTGAAATTATTTATGGTACTATACATTCATCTTTTACATTTCGATTCACTAACAATTCTTGTGTATTTATATATTAATCATGTCCTCTTTCATCATGATTCCAATCAATATGCAATAAAGAAAGGAGTAATGCTTAAAATGGAACATAATGTATATTCAGACATTACACCCGAAATCATCAGACTTGCAAAAAAATCTGAAGAAGCTGGTGTTATTGATTCCGCTTTATTTACCAAATATGATGTAAAACGCGGTTTAAGGGATTTAAACGGAAAAGGTGTACTTGCAGGTCTTACCCATATTTCCGATGTACGTGCGAAAGAAATCATTGACGGTGTAGAAGTACCCGCTCATGGAAAACTGTTTTACCGCGGCTATAATGTGCAGGATCTCATCAACGGCTTTACAAAGGATGACCGTTTCGGATTTGAGGAAACCGCATATCTTTTATTGTTCGGTGAGCTTCCAAATAAAGAAGAGCTCGATGTTTTTAAGAAAATGCTCGGTGGCTACCGTTCCCTGCCCACCAGTTTTGTTCGTGATATTATTATGAAGGCTCCCAGCAAAGATATGATGAACACACTGGCAAGGAGTGTCCTGACACTCTATTCCTATGATGATCGTGCTGACGACACCTCGCTTCCGAATGTTCTGCGCCAGTGTCTGCAGCTGATTGCTCTCTTTCCCATGCTCTCCATCTATGGGTATCAGGCATACAGCCACTATCATGACGGTAACAGTTTATTTATTCATCAGCCAATACCTGAGCTTTCCACTGCGGAAAATATTTTACATATCTTACGTCCGGACAGCTCCTATACGCCGTTAGAAGCAAAGATTCTTGATATTGCCCTGGTGCTTCATATGGAACACGGTGGCGGTAACAATTCCACCTTTACCACCCATGTAGTAACCTCTTCCTTAACCGACACCTATTCTGTGATTGCGGCAGCCATAGGTTCCTTAAAAGGTCCCAGACATGGCGGTGCCAATATTAAAGTAGTCAGGATGTTTGAAGACATGAAACGGGAAGTACATGACTGGGAGGATGAGGCGGAAGTTGCTTCTTACCTGAAAAAGCTGCTTCACAAGGAAGCCTTTGACCACGCCGGCTTAATCTATGGCGTCGGACATGCAATTTATTCCAAATCCGATCCCCGTGCAGTGGCTTTTAAGTCCTTTGTACAAAAACTATCTGAAGAAAAAGGACTGCAGAAAGAATTTGCGCTCTACTCTTTGGTAGAACGGCTGGCGCCGGAAGTCATTGCTGAGGAACGCCAGATGTATAAGGGCGTCAGCATCAATGTAGACTTCTACTCCGGTTTTGTTTATCATATGCTGGGACTTCCCATGGAACTTTATACTCCCATCTTTGCCATCGCCAGAATCGTAGGCTGGAGTGCACACAGACTGGAAGAACTTGCCAATAACGGCAAAATTATCCGTCCCGCTTATAAGCCAATCGGAGAAGATAAGGAATATGTATCACTGGACAACCGTATATAAGAAAAGCGGCTTTGGAATTTTTCCATAGCCGCTTTTTCACTATTCTTCCCAGCCAACCTCGCTGATCTCTATCTTTTTGTCCCGAAGCATCAGGTCCTTTACAGCCTCAGCCGCAGGTTTCCCTTCAAACAGAACCTGATTGACCTGTTCGATAATAGGAAGCTGTACATTGTATTTTTTTGCAAGCCCCATGGCTGCCTTGGCAGAATATACACCTTCCACCACCATTTTTACTTCTGACATGGCTTCCTCCATGCTTTTTCCCTGCCCGATCAGGATACCGGCACGTCTGTTGCGGGAATGCATGGATGCACAGGTGACGATCAGATCCCCAATACCGGTTAATCCGCAGAAGGTTTCAAATTTTGCTCCCATGGCAATTCCCAGTCTGGATATTTCTGCAATTCCTCTTGTGATTAAGGCTGCCTTGGTATTATCGCCATATCCTAAGCCATCCGCAATACCGGCTGCAAGTGCCACTACGTTTTTCAGTGCACCGCCCAGTTCCATACCGAGTACATCGGGGCTTGTATATACACGGAATACATCGCTGATAAACAGGTTCTGCAGATATTCCGCCGTTTTTCTCTTTTTCGCTCCCACTACAATGGTGGTTGGTATTCCACGGCTCACTTCCTCTGCATGGGACGGTCCGGAAAGAACCGCCACTTCCGCCCGGGGAATTTCCTGTTCAATGACTTCGGACAGCGTCATATAAGTATGGTCTTCTATGCCCTTTGCCACATTCACAATGATTTGTCCCGGTGTAATGAGGCTTGAAAGCTCCTTCGCCGTGGATCTTGTATAGGCACTGGCAACAGCCATGACAAGTACGTCCTTATCCTGCACTGCTTCCCGGTTATCCGTAGTAAAGATCATATCTTCCGGCAGTTTGATGCCCGGCAGCATTTTATGTT
>JBJFCA010000123.1:0-15322 GCA_051888725.1 Lachnospiraceae bacterium | reverse complement strand
GAGTTTTACGGTGGGCAGTTTGTCTGTCACCTTCACCGTCACCTGTGCTTCCTTCGTGCGGCTGCCATCCGGTAACGGTGCTGAAATGGTCACTTTATAGTTTCCGGCAGCTGCCGTCGCCCAGGGTGAAAGCATAATGCTGTACTGTGCAGATGATATCTTACTTATATTCACGGCAAAGCAGTTACTGTCAACAGAAGAGCCGTCTGCTTTCGTGATGGTGATATCCGATTCTGCCAATGTAAGAGGATACCCCTCTATGGACATCTCTACCGTAAACTCCTGCTTATCCTTATTACCGCCCATAGCCCGGTTCAATGTAATCGTCTTTTTACTAAGCTTCAAGGAAGGTGCATTTTTCTTTGTCTTGACCGTAAGAACTGCCGGTTTTTCGATGCCGTCCACGGTAATGCTTACCTTATAGGTTTTGCCTGCCTCAGTCGCTTCGGTGCAGCTTATGGTAAGTTCTGCCTGACTCTGGCTGATGGCAAGTGCGCTGCCATAATCTCCCTGTCCCTTATCATCCGTTACCTTTATAACAGTTTTGGACGCACTTACGGGGTAACCGGATACATTCGGCAGGATTGTCACCTTCTGCGTATCCTTAGAAGAGCCGGTGCCCAGTGTGGTATTCAATGTAATACTTCCCTTATCCGTCTTTATAGTGGGGGATGCCACCGTTCCTACAGTGAGCGGTATCTGTACCAGTTGTTTGCTGTTGTTGCCTATGGTTACTAAAAGCAGAATCTTGCCGGAAGCCGGATCACAGTATTTGTCCCCCAGCCGGAATTCTCCCGTACTGCCGTTAAAGCTGTTTACCTGATAATACTTGGAAGCGCTGTAGGTCTTCTGGTCCTTTGCACTTAATGTGGACAGATAACCTGTTCCTGCTACACTAATCTTGGTGATATTCAGGCTTTCTAAACTTACCTTCTTATCCGCGGATAACAGGGTCAGTCCCACGGTGTCAAGTTTATCGTTCTGATTTGCCACCTTCACGGAGGATACAGAAAGCTTTAACTTCGGTACCGTCCTTGCAGCCGATACGGACACGGTAATCTGTGCCGGCATCCGGTAGCCCTCCGGCCATACTTTCAGTTTCAGTTTGCCGGATGCTTTGTCATTTGTCAGTGCATTGTTATGCAGTACAACGCTCTTACCGTCTGCACTTAAGCTCATCCATGCAGGACACGCAGGTTCCTTGGCGGTGTTCTTCACCATATCCACCTTCACCGTTGCAATGGAAGTACCCTTCATGGTAAAGACGAGTGTTTCTTCGTCTCCCTGGTAAAAGCTGTTGAATTTCACAGCACCTGCCTTAACAGAAGGTGCCTTGGCATCCGCTTTGATGGTAAGCGTTTCTGTGCTGACCCTGCTTGCGGTGCCGTTATAATTAATCTGAATCTTTGACTGCCAGGTGCCCTTCAATGACTTGGCATAGGCCGCCCAGTCCAAAGTATCGCTATCCTCCGGCACAACGGGTGTGACGAGGATCATTCGGTCATTAACAACCTGAATCTTGAATTTCGCATTGACTGCCGGGTCGGTAAACTCAGCACCGGTAATGGGATATCCGCAGTTCATCTGGTAAACGGGTACCGTAATTGCGGAGTCGTCATACACATTTAACGTTCCCGTGGTGGTGCCTAAGGAAACCTTTTCCGTGGTTTCTGCACTGCTTACATCCACACGGATATAAGCTGTCGCATACCGGATGGCTCCCGGTTTTGCGCCCACACAATCAGCCACTCTTAAAGCCAGATAGGCAGTGCCCTCCTTAGAGCCTGCTTTTATCGTCACTTTGGCCGGATCCTCCGTCAGGAAACAGTCTGTTATGGCTACCACTTCCGTATCTGTAGAAGAAACCAATTCTATCACGGCACCCATATAAGCATTGCAGGATAGATTTACGGTGGTGGTTTCACCGGGCTTTAAGACCACATAGTCTCTGTCCGCAACGAGGCTTACGCTTCTTCGTTTTTCCACCTCGCAGGTAGTTGTGTAAACTTCCTCCGGTGAAGCATAAGAATTCATTAATTCCGGATAATAACTTACTTTTACGGTGTAGTTAAACGTTTCATCCACTTCCGAAATAAACGCGGTATGGTAATCAAAGTAGCCGTCCCCATCGATATCCGTACCGGTAAATTCGAGTCCGGTTAATACTGTATCCGTGCCGTTTTCCGGGCAAAGAACTACATTGGGTTTATAATATACCCGAAGTGCAGGATCGACATTGTCCGTTTTTAATCTGGAAGCCACCTTCAGTTGCATACAGTTTTTGTCAAGTGCATACCAGTCAGCCTCCGCTTCCGGTGCCAGATATTCGAAATCCGAATCCCATACCACCATCCCGGTATTCTCTTTCAGGACTATGACTGCCCGGCTGTCTTCTTTCGTAAAGTCTGCCGGATAAGAAGCGGAACCATATCGGAAGAGCCGCATTCCCTCCGGGGAAACAGCGGTGAGGGTCACCTTAGTATTCTCCGGCAGGTAATTCAGTTCCTGTTTGTTTTCCTTATTTACCGTAACGGACTGAGGGTTACCTTCTTTGTCCACCCAGCTTGCGGTAACGGAAGCATTGTAGGAACCCATATAACGCAGATCCAGATACCGGGTTCTCTCCTCGCGCTTCTGGGTCACGGTATAAACGGTCTGTGCCGTATCGAAGCTTACCGTGATACGGATGGTGTTGCTGCCCATATCCAGCGGCACAGCGGCGCTTAAGCCCTCTGCCCTAAATCCGTTTGTGGCATTCTCAATGGTTATTTTCGCCTTTTCATTGGCAGGGGTGACACTGTAGATCACGCTTTCTTCTGCGGCTCCTGCCGTATAAGGGCTGCCATAGTTAAGGGATTCCCCGTCAAAGGGCGTACTACCGATGCTCTTTTCTTCTCCACTCTCCGAAATCACATAGATTCCGGTAAGGGTGGCAGGGTTGCCCACAACAGGCCCTACTGCACTGCTGTATACCTCGCCGTCATACAGCCCGTAGCCGGAAACCTTTACCCGCAGGTATTTGCCCGCATACTTTGTTTCCACCCGGTAGGTCGTATCGTTAAAGCCTGTATCTTTAAAGGTACCGGAAGGACTGTCTGCATACTGCCAGGTGTAAACAACCGTGGCATCCTTTGGTGTCACCGCTCCTGCCTGCAGCACCTGGTTATATTCCGCTTTGCCCGTGATGGCACCCACAGAGGTAATCGTGGTGGGTTCAAAAGCGGCATCACCGATGATAAGCGTTCCGTAAACCGGATTAGAATCCACCCTGTAAATATACTCATTGCTGCTGTTTTCCTTAAGCAGGGCGCCTTCCGGCGTCAGTATCTTAACATCTTCTCCCAGTGTCACGGGGTTGGAGGTCTCTTTGTTATAGATCCGGAGAGGACAAACGTTCCCGGGGGCATAAATCTGCAGCATACCTTTTACGGTCAGGGTATGGGATTTGTCGGTACTGTCTAAATACACCGGACCAAGTACGGAAAGGATACCTCCCTTTTCCACCGTCACGTCACCGGCAAATAAGGAGCCCATGCAGACTACATAAGCTTCCTCTGCTACGGTTACAGACTCTTTCACGGAAAGGTAGCTATGTACGTCCAGAACGCTGCCCGCCTCTGCCTTCACGCTTTGCAGAGTAAAATCTATTGTACTTGTGCTCTTTACTTTCGCATTCTGTAAGGTAAGGGAAGAATTATTGCCGAGAAACCTGCATATTTCAAGACTAATACCATCCTTACAAAGGATTTCTGTACCTGCTGCTGCACTATGGACGTATATACTGCTTTCCAGTTTGCCCGCTCCTTTAATGGTCAGGGTGGCAGGTGCACTCTCTTTCTTTATCACTGCAATGCCATAATAGTTTCCGTACAGGTTATTTTCCGTTCCCTCTGCCACCTCCACGGTGCTTCCCTGGGAAAGGTAAATTCCTGTATAGGAATAATCATGGGTAGCAAAGGGAAGGAATTGTTCCATATCGGAGACTGTCAGGGTCTGTGTATCAAAATTCCATTTCCAGCCCTGAGAGTCCAGTTGATCCACGTTTTCTGTCATATCGGAAAACCGTAAGGTTTCCATAACCGGCTCTTTTCCTTTCGCTGCCGTAATCACGCAGACTAAATTGGAAAGTATCGATTTATCTCCTACTGTTGCGGTACAGTAATAATATTTACCGCCACGTTCCGTTGCCGTCAGGGTAAGTGTTGCACCGCTTCCCACTAAGACTGCGCCACTTTGTGGCGTCTGCCAGTTGTCCGTTGCATACCACTGATAGGTAATCTTTCCGGAAAGAGCAGTCTTTGCCTCTGCCGTCAGCGTCACCTTATCGCCTTCATGCGTTGTAATAATCTTTTCAGGTTCATTCATAAAGTACGTATCATCCGCAACAAGCACTGCCTCCATGTAGTCGCCTGCTGCATTGTAGGTGCCGTAAATATACCTTTCCTCCCCGGAGCCGGTATTGGTGCCCACGGTCTGGGTAGCACCGCTTAGTTTCATCCACATCAGGTAACCGGAACGATACCCTTTCAGACGAAGGGTCAGGTTGGAAGCCTTAAAGACTGGTGCCCCCTGTGAATAAACTGCCGATTTTCCTTCCACATTTGACGTAATGGTCAGGGAAGTTTCTAAAATGGTCAGGCTGCCTATTACCCTAACTGCATATGCTGTCACATTCCCGGCTTCGATTTCCAGTTTTCCGCCACCGGTAATGGTCAGACTTCCGGCTGCGTGGAGAGCGGAATCTACGGTGGTGGCAGGGTTCATATAGTTTAAGGTACCGTCCTTTAAGCGGAGGGTTGCGCCGCTTGGCAGTAGCACTCTGCCTGTGCAGACAAAATTATCCAGGGTAAGCGTCTTTGTCGCCTGCTCCCAGGTCCAGCCTTCCGCCGTATCCTGGCGGTCTGCCGTAAGGGACTTGCAGTCTAAATCCGTGGTCCGCACACTACGTCCTGCCGGTCCCACTGCCACGGTGATGGTTTCTCCCGTCTTTTCGTAATCATCACCACCGCTTTTGGTACTTACTACACAGTAATACTCCGTGGCACCTACTAAAAGAGGTACCCTAAAGGTTCCTTCATGGTTTTGTACCATGATCTCGTGATCTGCGCTGCGATACCAGGTATAGGTCAGTTCTGCTCCGTCTTCCCCATAGAGCAGCTTTGCTGCTGCCGTTAAGGTGGGACTTTCTGTGCCTACATTAGCAATAATCAGCCTTTCCGGATAGTCCGTAAACACAAGCCTGGTGGACAGATCTTCCGTCAGGACTGCTTCCGTAACGGAATGATCCTCTGCGTCAACCACAACGTAACTTGTACCACTGCCTGTAATCTTTCCTCCTGTGGGAAGAAGCACGCCAAAGTCCCCTTCATTCATAGCGTTATACAGTCTCAAAACCTTGCCGCTTTCTGTCTTCAGACGGACTTTGGTATTTTCATCCTGTATCTTCAGACGTCCTGTCGCAAGGGCTGTTTCCGTTCCGGATGTCTTAACAGATACTTCTGCGCCATCCGAAAGGGTCAGGGTATCGACTGTTGTGCTATTAAAGACAGCGCCGGTGATATGAAGCACGCCTTTACCGGTGATAGTCAGGTCATTTTTGAACCTGAGCATTACAGAGCTTCCTCCATTTAGAGATATAATCATGTTGCTACTGCCCTCCGTAAGACAGACAGTGGCTTCCGGATAAATGCTGATCGCTCCGTATGTGGTAAAATTGTCAAGGGTTAAGGTCTTGGAGTCCTTATCCCATTTATAACCATAGGTTGCAAGGTTATCCACACTTGCCGTAGTATCATAAAAATAAATGTCGTAGGTAAGAGCCTTCTTTCCGTTGGCAGCCGTAATCACTTTGGCGGTATTGCTCACTGCCGTCAGTTCATCGCTTACTGCCTTGCAGTAGTAGGCATCATACCCCTGTACCGTGGGACTGATAGTCAGACTGTTTCCGGTTGCCACAATTTCCCCTGCTGCATTATACCAGGTGTAGGAGATGGGATTTGACGTACCGGCTGCCTCTGCATAGAAGGTAATATCCTCGCTTCCCACAGAGGTGGTATAGATGGATGCCGGCTCCTTTACAAAGTAAAATACATCTTCTTCTGTAGCCGAAAGCACCGCCTCCGTATAACCGGTTGTCTCATTGTAGACGCCGTAAATGGTGTTGGAGCTGTTGATGCTTCCTTTACTTACTTCTTCACCCAGAAGCACCGCATTGCTCATCATGGAGTAGGATGTGGCAGTATTGCCCTGTCTCTTCATGGTAACGGCAGATTTTACAATCTTTACCTGTTCGAAATGAATATAGGTCATCGAGCTTGTACTGGAAGTTTTTCCGTACCTTGCATCTGCGGACAGATGCAGATTGGTATTCAGTATGGACAAAATCGAGCTGCCGGAGATACAGGTTGCACCCACCGCATGGATATATAGGGAACCCTCTCCGGTGATCGTACTATTAGAGTCTGTGGAAACCACGTTGCCATAAAGTGAACTGTAAATATAACTATTTGTACCTGCTTTCAACACAATGGTACTGTCTGCAGGCAGACTAACCTTTCCCAAACTCATGAAATTATCTAATGTAAGGGTTTTTGTCGTACCATCCCAGCTATAGCCCTCTGCTGCGTTGGAACCGCTTGCCGTACCCAGACTCATATCCAGGGTGCGGAGACTCCTGCCTTCCGGAAGAATAGCAACCAAGGCCTTGTTGCCGGTCTTTTCATAGTCTGTTTCATCCTTTGTACAACTTACTTTACAGTAATAACTCTTAATACTGTTCTTCGTTGTATCGGCGAGAGTCAGGGTACCGGTTGTATTGGTTTCCAAAAGTTGATTATTTTCATCATACCATTTGTAAGTGATTTCCGGCTGCGTATCTGCATTCTTAAGCACTGCCTTTGCCTGAAGCGTCACCGTGCTGCCCACAGTGGAGGTTTTCACTCCGGCAGGATAGGTCTCAAATTCTAAGAACTTCGTCTGAGCCGGTACCAGCTTCATTTCCGTAGCAAGGGTAGAACCATCCGACTGATAAATACGGTATACGTCTGTGCTGTAGGGTTTCACCATTCCTGCTTCCGGTACATTCACAACGAAATCGCCGGTTTCATAACCGTAAAACTCCAAAGGTGAAGCAGAACCCTTTAAGGTAAAGCAGCTGCCTTCATCCCAAAGCTTCAGGCTCTTAAAACAGGTCCTAGAGCTTGCGCTGGTATTGATGCCGGTCACGGACGTGCCGCCCTTTATGAGCACATGATGTTCTTCCAGACCGACCGCCCTTTTACCGGACAGGGAGAGACTGCCGCCTCCGGTAAAGGTAACGGTATTGTCTGCACCGGCGTAAGCCCAGATAGCAGTGTTCTTTGCAGCACTGATGCTGTTTTCTCCCGTCAGCTCTATGACAAAATTGCTGTATTCCGCTGCCAGATTAAGCGCTACCGGTATACCGGTCTGCTGAATGGTGGCGTTGTGCAGCTTTAAGGTACCGGTCTTTTGCTCTGCATCATAGTAATAAACAATACCGTATTCTGAAAGGTCAATGTCCGATGTCCCTAAAGACAGTCCGGTATTATAAATCGGGTTACCCGTAGGAGTTGCATTCACCTTTATAACATCGGTCTCGATGGCACCGGCTCCTTCCCCGTATGCCTGACAGTAGAAATAATAGGTTCCCGTCTCTACGTTGCCGGAGAAGATATAGGTGTCTGACACTGCCCCGTCGATTGCTTCCTTATCGTTCTTGGCCGCATCTGCGCAGCGGTACCACTGATAGGAGGGTTCCGGAGCGCCGTTTGCGCCTGCTGCCGTCGCTTTCAGGGTAAGCGACATGGAATCCTCCAAGGATTTTACATTGTAGGCTGCCTCAGGTTTTACGGACCATTCATAATAGGGATCGGTGGTTACCGTAAAGGTCACATCCATTGCCAGATTTTCTTCAGCATCCTGCACACTGTATTTGCCTGACGTATGGAAATTGGGTACAAGAGTCCCCCCTGCCGGGGAGGCAATTATGGTTTGATCAGACAGACCCAGGATCTGCACTGCACTGTAATTCTCTCTCGTACCGTCGAATACGGCACGCAGTTCGCTGCCCTCTCCGGTAACGGAGATCGTATTTCCTATCAATGCATAGCTAAAAGCGTTCCTTATGTACACCTTGGCGCCGCCTGTCACGGACAGGGTTGCACTGTCTATTCTAAATCCTGAGTAAGAATCTGCTTCCGCCTCCACAGACAGACGTCCCTTCCCAGTAATGGTAAGGAGGCTATTGGAATAAATGGTACTACCCTGCCTGTTGTTATAGAGGATGTTCTCACTGTCCTCTGCAAGCAGAATCGTCACTTTCTTTCCGTAGAGTGAGAGGTAAATGCTGTCTTCCCAATTCTCGTCTACATAACTGCAGAAGCCGTCCAGGGTCAGGGTCAGAGTCTCGTGATCCCATTTCCAGCCCTCTGTGGCAAGGTGATCCTGGCTTACAGTCGCAGATTTGATGCTAAGTTCTGTGGTCCGAAGCTTCTTATCTGTGGGCGTCAGCACCACCACACTGACCGGCGTATCCCGCACAGTACTTCCGCTTTTCGCCCTGCAGAAGAAATAATAAGGTCCGGTTTCATGGCTGCCGGAAAAGCAGTAGCTTTGCCCGGTCTCTCCGCTGATGGCTGTGGGATTCTTCCCCGTACTGTCATCACAACGGTACCACTGGTAGGTGACCGTACCTGAGGCATTATAAAGCTCTGCCTGGGTGGTAAGCGTCACGGTCAGGGCGTCATCGAGCGCCTTGCCGGAAGAAAGATGCTCCGGCAGGGTGGAAAAGGACAGATACGGATCTGCGGATACCACAATCTCCACATCGTTAAGATTTGTACCTCCGGTGCTGTCTTTGGGCATAATCTCCCCGTATCCTTCTCTATCCTCTTCTATGACGCAGGGATCGGTCTTAATCTGCGATCCCCCTTCCAGGAACAGCACATTCTTTGCGGCATCTCCATCAATAATAAAAGCTGCATATCCTCCGTGAAGCTTTACGGCTGCCCCGTCCACGGTCAGTCTGCCCCCTACCCACATACCTATTTCGTCCTCAGCTGCAGACTCTATGGTCAGGGGGGCGCTGCCCTTTATGGTAAGAGGCCCGGTTGCGGCCAATGCAATATCACCGCCGGTCTTTAGCACATTTTCCGTACCTTTTGACCAAAGGGTGGATCCTGCGGGTAGCGCCACGGCTACCCCGCCATCGGCTGGCTCTATGGTAAGGTCCGTTACGGTCAGGGTCAGGGTCTCCTGATCCCAGCTCCAGCCCTCGCCGGACATATCTTCCGCAGCATCCGTCAGATCAATACCGGTGGTGCTTATGCTATTGATATGGAAACCGTCTTCGAAATCTGCTTCGCCGGTATTGCCGGACACATCCTCTCCTGCGGGGTCCGTTTCTTCCGCAGGGTCGGTCTCACCCGTATTGCCGGATACATCCCCATCTGCCGGGTCTGTTCCTTCCGCAGGGTCTGTTTCTTCCGCCGGGTCCGTTCCTTCCGCCGGGTCCGTTCCTTCCGCCGGGTCTGTTGTTTCCTGCACATATCCGGTTTCTGCCGGAGCTGCTGCATGCACCTGCAGGGCAGGTACAGCATCCGAGCAGATCAGTGACAGTGCCAATAGAAATGTCAATGCTCTCTTTTTCATGAATTTCCTCTCTTTCCGTCAGTTTCTTATGACATCAGCAGGGAAAGCGCTTTTTTCACTTTTTCCCACCAGGTCAGTTCATAGGGCGTGGTAATCTTGAAGGTCACCTTCTTCTCGCCGCCGTAAGCGCCGATACCACGGATAATAATAGTTGCCGTTCCGATATCCTTGTTCTTCTGATACTCTACTGTGTAGTCCTTGCCCTTCACAAGCGTCTTCCCATCGTAGGTAAGGGAAGGCTCCGGACAGATAGCTTTGCCGGTAAAGGTCTGGGAATCGATCTTGGCCACGGTGGCTTTGGAGATATCCTTAGTGTAAATCCGGTATTGCTGTGCCTTAGCGCCAACATAGTTACCCTTTCCGTAGGCAACCACCCACAGTATCAGTTCTTCCTTGCCGCCCATATCGATTCTGTCAGTATCAATGAGTTTTGTTTTTCCTTCCTCATCCTGTATATAAAACCTAAGTTCCTTTTCGTAATCCTTTCCGGCAGTCAGCTTTTTCCCTTGGGGATCGGTAAGGACAACGGTGGTGGCAAAGTTATTCTTGGCATCCTTATAGAGAACCTCCTTTGCTGTCATGGTAATATCGGAGTCCTCCAGATACTTCGGGTGGATGACAAATACTTTTTCCACTTTTCCGGTGAAGTTCCCCTTTCCGGTCACCACAATCGCAGGCATCTTCTTCGGATCCGAAATATATATCGATGCATTTACATTGTTCTTATAAGAAACCGTATAGTCCTGCCCCTCTTTAAGATAACCGCCCCACAACACCTTAACTGCCGGCTTCTTTGCACTGCCGTCATAATACTGCACATACTCATATTCAAAGACTAAATCTTCAGCCGGAATGGTTGCCAAATCGAGCTTATTGATCTTAAAGGTCTTTTTGATCTCACCGCAGTAAGCATCCATGCCGGTAATGTAAACCGTTGCCGTTCCGGCGTTTGTATTTTTCTCATAGCGCACCGTATAATCTGTGCCTTCCGTAAGGGTTGCCTTGGACTTACTGTCCGTCACCACAAGCTCGGAAGCAGTCAGTGTAACAGGCGCACCTGTGTAAGTCTTGGCCGGAAGTGTACTTACGCTCATCTGCTTTGCGCTGTAACGGTGTATAGTGTAGGAGCAGGTTAAAGAATCCGAATAGTTACCCTTTCCGGTTATGCTGACATTCATGAGCAGAGTATTCTCTTCATCCGGCATGGTGACGCGATCACCGGTTACAATCTGCCATCCGGACCCGGGCTCACACCAATAATAGGTAAAGTTCCTGTCATAATCCGTACCTGCACTCAGTGCCTTGCCGTTTTTGTCTATGATGCTAACCTTGGTTATGAAATTGTTTTTCGCATCCTTATAGCAGATATCCTCTGCTTTGTATTGGTAACCGGAACTATCGGCAAGACTTAAAGACGCTTCTTTTATGGTATAGTACATCTCAAAACTGCCTGTATAGTTACCCTTACCGGTCACGATGACAGTGGGCGGCTTGGGATCGCCTGCCTTGGCTGCATTTGCATAATTCTTGTAGCTTAAGGTATAGTCCCTGCCCTCTTTTAACACGTTGCCGTTTAAGATTACTGCAAAGCTGTCGGGTTTTACACCGCCCTTTTCATAGGTCACGGTATCGGTAAAGCCGGTGACCTTTGCCTTCCTTGTTACGGTCTTGTCGGCATTCTTTACCGCAATGGGTGCTGCCTCGATTTTGAAGGTCTTGCTGATGCTTCCTACATACAGACCCTTTCCGGTGAAGGTCACAGTGGCGGTACCCTTGTTCCGGTTGTTTTTATAGGTAACGGTGTAGTCCGTATTCTCTGTCAGTTTTTTGCCATCCCCGTTCTTAAGCCCATATTCATGGGTTGCCAGAAGGATGTCACTTCCTGTGTAAGTCTTTGCTTCCTTCACATTAAAGGTCAGGTTCTTTGCGGACAGCTTTTCCACCACGGTCTCTGTAATGTCCACGCTCTTTACAAAGTTCTTATCATTACCGGAGATACGGATGGTATAGTTGCCGGGTTTGCAAAAATTATTTTTATCGTTCTCTCCCACATAGGTCACCGTGTATTCGGAGGGTGAGACCTTTTTGCCGTTATAAGTCACTACCGGCTTTGCAAAGATCTGCCTGCCGTTTGCCGTCACGGTGATATCCTTTATCTCAATTCCTTCCGTCTCCCCGAAGATGGCAGATTTAATGGTAAAGGTGCGGGAATAACTGCCCTTATAGTTTTTCTTGCCGGTAATGGTGACGGTAGGCTGTTTCGATACATCAGCACTCGGATCTACATAGTTTACATTGTTCTTGTAAGAAACAGAATAGTCCGTACCCTCTTTCAATTTCACGCCATTGCAGTAGGCATTAATCTGGGGTTTGATGGCGCTGCCGGTATATCTGTAATCTCCGATAGGACTGATGTAGAGCCCTTCTTCGGGACAAAGCATACCAAAATCAAAAAATGCCATGACAGCGGAATTACTTCCCGTATATACCATAGATGCTTTTCTGCCACCGCAGCTTACCGTGACAGCCCCTTTATCCGGCAGGATCTTTCCGTCCTTAGGGGTGAGGTACAGAATAAAGCAGTAACGCTCCCCGATTTTTGCCTTATAGGAGTCACTTTCGATAATCTCCATTTTATCCTCTGCCGCCTTGGCAAACTCCAAAGGGGTAGCCGGGAATTCAAAATTTTCGTCTAACTTTGCCCAGAAGCCCATCAGAATATTAACGCCGTCCGGTGCTCCCACCGCTCCTAACGTGGTCAGGACTTCTCCATTTTTCGGGGTTCCGATACCGGTAACATCAATTTCATTTACAATATCTTTCTCTGTCGCATACAGAGGTATTAATTTGTAATGATATCCGTTCATTTCAACGGTAATCTTATGGTCTGTCAGGCTGCTTCCCACTGTTAGCGGCAGCTGGGATTCATCAAATATAGGCTGGTAGTCATCCTCATCCGTTGCCCTGCCCAGAATCTGCCAGCATTTAAAACGCTTACCACCGCTCGCGTAGGATGCGGTCAGGGTGAATTTCTCACCCAAAGTTCCGTCTGCCGTATTTCCATAAGACTCTATCTGTGCATTTTCGTTTGTTTCGATTCTGTATTTGGGCTGTCCCAGATAACAGGTGACAAATCCCAGTCTCTTGCCGCTCTTTACAGTTCCGCCGCAGTCCATAATCGGATTACCGTTAACCGTACCTGTCATGGTTCTTGCTGTTGTAAGATCGGTATTTAAAACACCTGATGTCTCTGTAAAGCTTCTGCTTTCCAATCCCGAAGACGACAAGTAGATTTTTGCTATGTACTCTTTTTCCTGAAGAAACCGGGTATCCGTAGTAGCCACCAACTTTCCGCCTTCGTCCAACTCATACCAGGTAATATCCGACACATAGTATTCCGAACTGCCGGTACTTATCTGTGATGTAGTACCGGAAATACTGTAATTGACATACAGGGGAATATCCAGGTTGACGCTGTCGATATAAGTCTCTGATGCGTCATTATAGGTAGCCTCGACATATAGTTCATTGTTAGGCATATACAGTTTGGGAGTCGCAATCATATAGGATAAACTGCTGAATGCAGAGTTACGGAAATTATTGCCGAACTCCACATCATCCAGACCTTCCCAGCCTGCAAATCGGGCATCTTCTTTTACTGCCGGAGAGAGTGTAATCAGTTCACCTGCCATGGCCTTGGTGATGATCTCTCCCTTTGTATTTAATGCCACACCGTCCGTCACATGGATTGCCAATTTATTTACCGGCAAAAAGCCCAGCACCAGTACAATGTCATGAAGGTCTTTCCGTTCTAAATCCACGCTGACCGGCTGCCATGTATCATTGCCCGCATTCACACTTACGGTCAGATTTTCCGAAAGATCAAAGTAATAGTTGTCCGTACTCATGGGTACGGTCAGGTAGTATACCTTGCCTGCTTTTGCCACGGCGTCTTCCGTATTCCAGGTACCGCCCCTGCTGTTCGTCAGTTTTCCGTTAAATGCATATTTGTTGTAGATGTCTGAAGAATAACTGATTTCTGTCTCCAGTTCCTTATCTGTGGCAAAAGGTTCTCCTACCGCGGGCGGTACAACCGTCAGGCTGATATCTTTCAGTTTGACGGGTGATTCGAACCAGTACTCCAGATACAGGTCGCCGTTTTTAATATAATACTCCTCCCAGACAGTTCCGTTTAAGGTAACGGTTCTCGTCACATCCTCCGGGAAATACTTGGTCTTTGAGGAAACACGGATGGTTGCCTTGTAATCATTCCCTTTGCTGACCGTGCCGGTGGTCTGTATCCCGGCTGTTTTGCCAAGGTTATACTTCTCCCATGAAATATTCTCGATATAAGCATCCGCTGTGGTAGTAGAAGCCAGCGTGCTGTCCGTTACACTCTTACCCCAGACGTCCTTTGTCATCGTTACAGCCGCATCTTTGATCTGATAGGCAGGATTGGAACGGTAATCCGTAATTGTACAGGTAAGATTATCCTCCTTAGCGGCAAGAAATTCTTTCTCAGAAAGGTCAGACTGGGTAATCTCCGTCTCTCCGATCATCACCTTGGAGGAAGCCGGAATATAAGCATCCAATGCTTCTCCATCCTGTATATTAATGAATTTTTCATCTGCTCCCGTTACCTTAAGGGTCGCCCCGTATATTTTCAGATTTTCGTCCGTACGGGTGGATGAAACACAGCCACAGAGTGCTGTGTGCCCGGTGATTGTGGCGTCCTCAATCCTGGTATCTCCAAGCTTGGACAAATAGATACCATAGCCATTTTCCGAATAGAAGGAAGAATGATTCTTAATATAAACTTCACCACCGTCATTGTGCAATGCAGCACAGCCCAAAACAGCTGCGGTATTGCCGTAAGTAGCTGCCGAAACATTGTCCAGGGTACAGCTTGCACAGTCATATCTGCTCGTACTGTTAGAGCCGCCGGATACATAAATTGCATGTGAGTTTGCTGATTTAACGGTACAGTTGCTCAAAAGGCTGTCTTTACCATATACCAAATCCACGCCATGTCCGGGTGTATCAACCTCACAGTCCTTCATGGTAAAATGGCTGCTATTGCTATATATTCCTCGAAGCCAATAGCCACCCTCCACCTTGATTTTGATATGTTCCAGATTGAGGGTACTGTTTTTCCCGGAACGCAAACAGGCGAAAAATCCTCCAAAGTCCTCTTTTCTTATCCTATAATTTAGTTGTCCGTATGCTTCCGCCGTACTTTTGATGGTCAGTGTCACCTCACTATCCACATACAGAGGCTCTGTATAGGGGGCATTCTCTTCATCTCCGGATAGGAAGGTCAGCGTATATCCGTTTAAGTCCAGGGTATGATTGCCCGCAGAAATGGTTACTGCATAACGAACCGAATGATTTGTTAAATCCTCGTCCTCATAGGTGATGTCCTTCGTCAGCTTGATGGTGTTGGTAGTATCCGCCTCCAGGGCCGCCTTTAAGTCGGCGAAGTTGTCGACCTCCAGATTGCCGCTTAAAGAGGGCAGGGTACTAACCCCATGCTCCGGTTCATTTCCGGAAACACTGCCTTCTGCAGGGTCCGTTCCCTCCGCGGGGTTCGTTCCCTCCGCAGGGTCCGTTCCCTCCTCGGGATCCGTTCCCTCCGCGGGGTCCGTTCCCTCCT
>JBJFCA010000122.1:0-15490 GCA_051888725.1 Lachnospiraceae bacterium | reverse complement strand
GGATTCTGCTGTTTAAGATACAGCCCTTAACAGCCGTTTTGTCCACTTTTAAGTCCGGACCCATATAACCATAGAATCCGCCATACTCCTTGTCTTCCAATTTCTGCCAGAAGGGAACGATCTGATTCTTTAAATGCTCCCTCATTTCATCTGCCATGCTCATTTGCTTATCTTCCTTTCTTTCACACTGTTTTTTTCAATCAACTGACCTTCCACAATGTGTATTTTTTTCTTGTAACTTTCTTTATTAATCTTCTTAATAATCGTATTGATGGCACCCTTTGCCATTTCTTTCATATCTACCTCATAGGTAGTGATCGGAATATCCGTCAGACTGGGTGGGTACAGGAAATTATCAAAGCCAACTACGGAAATATCCTCCGGTACACGATAACCTCTCTCTATCAGAGACTTGATGACCAGACTGGCAATAAAGTCACAGTTGCAGACAAAAGCCGTAGGCATCTGTGCCGGGAAATCATAATCCGTATAATTGCTCCTCAGTCCGCTTTGCAGATCACGGTCGGGAATCAGATAATCCTCCCTGGGCTTTATGCCGTGTTCCATCAGTGCTTTTACATATCCTAAATATCTGTCGGTAATACTTTCTGTTGCAAACAGGGTACCCACAAATGCGATATCCCGGTGCCCCTTATTATACAGATAATTGGTCAGAAGATAGGTTCCGTAGAAGCCGTCTGAAATAAAGCAGTCCACAAAATCATCCGTCTCATAGAAATCCAGGTATACCAGGGGAACATCCGACACCTCTTTTAAATAGGTACTGTAATCATACCCCGGTTTACCGATTACAATCAGCCCGTCCACTTTCTTTTCTTCCAGAATTCTGGGAATCGTATGACCGGATTCCATTTCTTCACTGATAATTTCAAACAACGTAAAGCATTCCTTCTGAATTGCCTTATCCGCTACTTCCCGGTACATTCTCCAGTAAAAAGAATCATACGCTGCCAGATATCTTTCCGAAATCAGTACGCCAATGTTATGACTTTTCTTTGCCATCTGGTTTTTTGTACTTGCCGGTATCTTATAGCCCATTTCTTCTGCCAGATCTTTTATTCTCTCCCGCATTTCCTCGCTGACACCCTTCCTGTCGGACAGTGCCTTGGAAACGGTAACCGTGCTGATTTCCAGACGGTCCGCTATATCTGACATGGTCACGGTTTTTTTCATTTTTGCCATATCTTCACCATCAATCCTTCCAGATTTCCTCTCCCAGACTTCTGATAAATCCGGACAGTTCTTCCGCCATCTGCTCCGCTTCGGGTATTCTGATGTGTCCATGCGTTCCGCTGCCGTTATTCCGGTACAGAAAATGATGGACATGTGTATCCTGCAGTTTATCTGCCACTTCCCCGATGGCTCTGTCCCATGCCGGATCGTGGTTTAAGATTGTAGTTGTCAGGATGATTTCCGAATGCGGATATTTCTCCCGTAAAAGTCTTATCCAGTTTTGATACGCCGTTCTCCAGCGCTCAGCTTCCTCCCCGTCATAATCCAGTGCCATGTAGTTCACCGGGTTGGCATCGTTTTGCCCGATGGCAACAATCACCACATGGGGAGTATACTGTGAGAAATCCCATTCCCTTGTTTCTCCAAGAGCGGGATTATATTCTATTTTGTCATAACATGCTTCCATACCGAGGGTGTCGGGCTGCAGAAAGTAACCCTGTCCCGAAAACAGGGAGATACCACCCTGTGCAATGTCGTGAATCTCGGCCTGCAGCTTTCTGGCACATGTCCAGGAATAAGAATAAAAGCTGTTGGAATATTCCCCGTTGTGCTCCGGATCCGCAAGTCCCGCATAGGCTACCGCTTCCGACACTTCACCCGCCGAAACGGAATCTCCGTATACCTCTATCCTGCGCGTATAATGCAAAGTCGACTTTGTTACGGTGGTATCCTTTCCCACCAGGAGTCCGAAAAACCTTACATAGTGACAGGCATCCTGTCTCTTAAATATGGTAAGATCATGTTCTTTGCCATCCAAAAACCCTGAAATATCTATCTCTACCCTGCCTTCATCCGGCAGTATACATTTTCCTTTGTAGTCTCCGTCCACTAAAATTCCCATGGAATTTTCCCAATAAGAACGGATATTTTCCAAATCGACCCTTATGTTTTTTCCCGTTACATGAAAGCGTACCGAAGTACAGGGAAAGACAAACACAGGGGCATCCTTCTGTGTAAAATCAATTCTTCCGCTATAGGTGAGTACCTCATCGGAAGGCAGTAACTTCCATTCACACTCTCTCATATCCCAAATCCCCCAATTTTACCAAATATGTGGGAGATGCACGCACCTCCCACATACCACAAAAATCAGCGAATACCGATTTCTGTATCTTCAGGTCTTACTACACTGTGCTCTTTAATATATGCTACGATTTCATCAAACTTGGTAAATGCAAGTCCTACGTAGCTGTCTGCACATCCGTAATAAATCGCAATCTTACCGGATTCCGGATCATGAATGGTTGCGCAGGGGAATACCACATTGGGTACGAATCCTCTCTCCTCATACCACTCTTCGGGAGTAAGCAGGAAATTCTCGCAACGATACTTCACGATGGAAGGATTGTCAAGGTCCAGGATTGCGCCGCCGATGCTGTAAACGAAACCATTGCAGGTACCGCTTACGCCATGGTAGAACAACAGCCATCCTTCGCTTGTTTCAATAGGAGCTGCACCGCCGCCGATCTTAACGGATTCCCACCATTCGCTGCTTCTTCCCATTACATGTCTGTGTCTGCCCCAGTATACCATATCCGGGCTTTCACTTAAGAAGATGTCACCGAAAGGCGTATGTCCGCTGTCGGAAGGTCTGGAAAGAAGCATATACTTTCCGTTGATCTTACGAGGGAACAGCACTGCATTTCTGTTGAAAGGAATAAACGGATTTTCCAGTCTTACAAAGGTCTTGAAATCCTTTGTCTTGGCCATGCCGATGGATGCGCCGTAAAAATCCTGACACCAGATAATATAATACGTATCTTCGATCTTTACAAGTCTGGGATCATATGCATAGTAAGGCATAAAAGAATTTCCGTTCTCATCTACGAAAGGAATCTTATCTTTTTCAAAATCCCAGTGGATACCATCCTTGCTGTGTCCTAAATAAATATAAGGAATACCGTTGGTCTGCTCTCCACGGAATACACCGATAAATTCATCGTTATAAGGCATTACCGCACTGTTAAAGATTCTGGCAACACCTTCTACCGGGTTTCTACCGATAATAGGATTTTCTGTATATCTCCAAATAGGTGCGCCTTTAATACCCTCCGGACGTTCCTGCCAGGGAACATTGGGTACTGCAGGAGCAATCATCTTAATATCACTCATTCTGTCCTCCGTTAACGGATGGGCGGATAAGCCGCCCATCCTTTTGTTTTGCCATTAAGATTTATTTGTAGTATGCATCCAGTCCGTCCTGAACTTCCTGCTTATGAGATTCCTGAACCTGTGCAGGTGTCATTTCACCCTTAATCAGGGACTGTAAATCATAGTTTACATTCAGAGACCAGATCAGGTCGAAAGTAGTCTTGGAACCGCATTCCTGCATAACTGCGAAGTTTGCGTTCTGATAATCTTCCGTATTACCGGTTACCAAATACCACCAGTTCAAAGCTGCCTTGTTGTCACGCTGTGAAGTATCTCCGTCATACCAGTTCCACATATCATATAATACGTTGAATACCAGTTCAGGCTCCTGAACGCCGGTAGGAATGATATAGCAGGAACCTGCTACGTCGTTCTTTCCAGGGTTGGTATCTTTGTTACCGGAAGGACCAACCGGCCAACGAACAAATGCGATATCGAAAGGAAGGGTTGTGCCCTTGCTTCCATCATAGTCGTAGTCTGCTTCTGCTGCAAGGATCCAAGCTGCACCGGGGAAGAAACCGATGTTACCTTCTCTGTACTGTCCTCTCATGGAATCGGAAGGAGTTCCTTCGAAGTCGTAAGGATAGCATACGTTCCAGGTGTTGTACATATCATAAATCTGCTGCAGAACCTGGCCTGTAGGTGCGGAAGAAAGAGTTTCGGTCTTGCCGCTTGCTACGCTTGCGCCGTTGCTCATGCAAAGCTGTTCAAAAGTTTCATTTTCGTAACCGCAGTATCCGTACTGGTCAGTCTGTCCGTCACCGTCGGTATCCTGTGTCAGAACCTTGCAGTACTCATTGAACTTATCCCATGTCCATTCGCCTTTTTCCCAAAGGTCACGAGGGTCTTCCAGGTTGTTTTCCTCAAGCATCTGTACATTGAATGCTAAAGGATAAGTATCAGCAACCTGCTGTTCAGCTGCCTGCTGTTTGATGAGGCATGCCTTGCCGTCGCCAAGATCCAGATAAGTAGCTACTGTCTGTGTGGTGAAGATATCATGATCTTCCGGCAGAATGGTCTTTAAGTCAACTGCCAGACCATTGTACTGAGCGGGAATACCAAATCCGGGCTCAACCAGGTAGATATCACAGTCAGGTGTACCTGCTAAGATGGAGTTGTTGATGGACTCTACAACACCGGTATAGGTTAAGTTGCTCCAGTAGAATTTAACATCATACTTTTCTTCGATCTTCTTAACATTTGCAAGTTTCTTATCTGCGATGCCACGGTTGAATGCTTTTTCCTCTTTCTTAGCATCACTGTCATCAGGAGATTCCACATTTGCCTGATAGGAAGGGTCATCTTCTACCTTGGAATGGGAGCTGTCATAATACTGTACCCACCAGGTACCGATTGTGATTTCACTGTTGTGTCCGGCAGGAGTAGAACCGCCATTTGCAGCGCTTCCACCGTTGCCGCCTTCAGTCTTGCCGCATGCTGCTACGGATAATGTCATGAAAACAGCCAGACCAAGAGCTAAAAACTTCTTTAAATTCTTCATGCTTTTATTTTCCTCCTAAATCATACCTTTGTTTGCTGTTCTTGATTATCTGAGAGATTTACCAACGCTTACGCTGTAAACTTCCCAAGCACTGTCAGATTCAAACTGCATTCTTGCACCCCAGGCAGAAACATCATCACCTAAAATGGATGCTAACTGTTCGTAAGTTACCTGACAGATACCGTTCATGCATGCTGCATCAATGCTGCCGCTGCCATCTGCATTACCAACGCCGACTCTCGACCAGCCTGCTGTTGCATCCGGCATTACGATCCACATATCACCGCTTTCACTTGCATAGTTAATGGTTACTACGGAACCGGGAACTAATGCTGCTAAAACATCTTCTGTCATTTCTGTACCGTTCTGTGACCAAGCATCGCCGGTGCAAGCTGCACCTTCAAATGCAACGTAATTGCTTGCTACAGTCATGGGAGCTGCATTTACAACGTTTACACTGTAAACTTCCCATGCGCTGTCAGATTCAGCCTGCAGTCTTCCGCCCCAGGCAGAGGAGTCTTCACCAACAACAGAAGCAACCATTTCGTAAGGAACATAGCACTTGCCGTCATAGCAGGTAGCGTCTGCGCTGCCGCTGCCGTCTGCATTACCAACGCCGATTCTTGACCAGCCTGCTGTTGCATCCGGGAATACAACCCACATATCACCGCTTTCGCTTGTATAGCTTAATTCCAGTGCAGTTCCGGGAACTAATGCTGCCAGTACATCTTCGGTAAAGTCAAAGCCGTTCTGGCTCCATGCATCGCCTGTGCATGCAAAACCTGCAAATTCTACAGGATTGCTTGTTGCCAGAACAGGATTTCCCTGTCCAACCTTAACACTGAATACTTCCCATGCGCTGTCGGATTCAGCCTGCATTCTTGCACCCCATGCAGAGGTATCATCACCAAGCATGGAAGCTAACTGCTCATAAGTAACCTGGCATACGCCATTGGAACATGCTGCATCTGTAGTACCGCTGCCATCAGCATTGCCAACGCCGACTCTCGTCCAGCCTGCTGTTGCATCCGGCATTACGATCCAGAGATCGCCGCTTTCGCTTGCGAAGGAGATTTCTACTACTGCACCGGGAACTAATGCTGCCAGTACATCTTCAGGAATATCAAAACCATTCTGGCTCCATGCATCGCCTGTGCATGCAAAGCCTGCAAATTCTACTGCACCGGAAACCAGATACAGGTTAGGATCTACGCCTTCACTACCATTGAAGCCTGCAGGAGCTGCAAATGCTACGGAAGAATCTGCGGTTAAAAGATTGCCTTCCGCATCCAGGAAACGAATGTTGTCAATGTAAAGTGTTGCATTGCCGTTTCCTTCGGTTAAACCGTTGTCTGTCTTTAAGTTGATCATGAAGATATTGCCTGCATCTGCAACAAATTCTTCACCTTCACTTAAGGTCAGAACTGCTTTCTTGGGGTTCTGGTTTTCCAGATATACACTCCAGCCGTCAACAGATTCTGTCAGATCCTCGCCGCTCCATGCAATCAGTTCGCCTGAGCTTGCGCTGAACTTACCGCCATCATAGGTGGTACCTACGGTCATTTCAACTGTTGCTACCTTTGCAACGTCTGCACCTAAAAGGCTTGTTGCGTCAAATGCCACATAAGGTACCTTGCCGCCAACGTTCTTTACCTGCAGTGCCTTGCTGCCGTTAAAGTCAGCGATGGAAAGCTCCACCTCACTTGCATCACCCTTCTGCATATATGCTGCCACAAAGCCCATATTGCCGTCTTCGAAGTCGATGCTTGCTGCTTCGTCAGCTACACTCTGGCTTTCAGCCGGTGTTGATGCTGTTTCTGTACCGTCATTACTTGCCGGTTCATTTGTTTGTTCGCCACATGCTGCAAGAGACAGAACCATGGCGCCTGCCAGAAGACAGGATAAAATTTTCTTCTTCAACTTCTTCATTCCTCCTTTTTGTTATTTGAAAAGTTAAAGTTTTGGGGCGTGACATCAGCCTACGATACCACTTCTCTCCACACCCTCTATAAAGTATTTCTGCAGTACGAGGTAAATGATAAGGATAGGTAAGATGATAAGGACGATACCTGCATCCAGATAAAGCTCCTGAATGGTGGTGTCGAGAATCTTATCGACGTTTGCAATAACCGCCTGCAAACTGGATATCTTCTTACTGATTACCACATCCTCGCTGATCAGAAATAGCTTCGCATAAAAAGTATCATTAAACTGCCATACAATAGAGAATACTGCTACCGTGATGACAGCGGGCATTGCATTTACCAGCATAATTCTGAAATAAGTATACCATACACCGCATCCGTCCACCAGTGCTGCTTCTTCAATTTCTTTCGGAAGACCTCTGAAGAACTGGTTGAAAATATAAATATATAATCCGGAACGGACACCGCAGCCTAAAAGCGTCATGATGTACATGGGAGCCACTGTTCCCATAATACCCGGTGTACCTTTGATGGCAGACACAATACCAAAAGGATCAAAGCTTTTGAATGTCATGTATAAGGGAAGCATGATGGTGTGTGCAGGAATTACAATCATAACTACCACACAACCGAACAAAAGCTTCTTAAACGGGAAATTAAATCTTGCAAATCCATATCCGACCATGGAGCATACCAGCAGCTGCAGTGCCGTAAGGGTCAGTGTATAAATCAGATCCCTTAACATGGTGGGAATATAATTCAGTCTCTCCAGTACCAGACTGTATCTTTCCAGTGTCGGGTACTGAGGCAGTACAAACACCATGGGGTTGTATGCGTCCTTGTTGGACGAAATGGAATTCACAACAATACCAATGACAGGAGAAAGAATCACATAACCGACGCCGATCAGAATAGCTGCACGAAGCAATGCTACCAGAAAATTCTTCACACTGTTTAAGAAGCTTTTTGTCTGATCCGGATCTTTGAAGATTTCTCTTGTTTTTGCAATCAGTTTCATTTTTCTTTTCTCCTTTCTTAGTTATAGTAGAACGTCCGCTTCTGAATGGCACCGCATATGACGATCAGGATCACACAGGTGATCACCGTGCTGACCAGACTGAATACGGAGCTTAAGCCGTAATTGAACTGTGAAAATGCAACATCATAAGCAAGATCCACAACTTCACTTTCCGTAAAGCTGTCCACGATGGTGTATACCACATTGGTAATGATATGAGGCATTACCATAGGGAAGGTCACCTTCCAGAATGTTTCATATCCGGTTGCACCTTCAATCTTGGCAACCTCATACATGGATCCCGGAATGGACTGCAATGCGGCAATAAAGATAATGATCTGAATACCGGATGCTGCGATAATGTCATTGATTCTGGCTACCGCTGCTACAATGTAATCCAGCAGTGTCGCCGGAAGACCTAAGTTCAGGAACATATCAATCAGGTAGTCAATGTCAAATGCCAGTGTGCTGCCTACATTTGCTCCGGTCTCTGCAACCTGTGTCGCAATACCGCCGGACATCATCTGTTCGCTCAGCTCCATAGCTGCTGAGATGGCACCGGAATTTAAGATAACCGGCAGGAAGAAAATCGCTCTCACGATAGCTCTTCCGGGAAACTTCTTATTCAGAAGCATTGCCATAAACAAACTGAAGAAGGTGATCAGAGGCACATCAATCAGCATATCCATGACAGAGGTTGTCAGAATCTGTTTGAAGGATCCGTGTACGCGGAATGCGTAAATGAAGTTTTCCAGTCCTACAAATTCCAGCTGATACCCTCCACCGATGGTATCCATGGTCAGCTTGGAAAAAGCAAACTGACCGGTAAGTACTAAAGATCTTACATAAAACAGAATAAATCCGACTACCCAGGGAAGGATGAACAGATAACCTGCCAGGCTTCGCTTTTGGAGAAGAGTAAGTTTTTTTCTTTTTTTCATTATTCAGCCCCCTCCAATCTGTAGCTTTGCGCTGCAACCGTCTTTCCGTCGGCTGTTAAATCTTCCTCATCATAGTTGATATAAATGACAACACCATTGTCATATGTCACCTTGCGTACGCCGTTTGCAAGGATTTCATGATTCGTTATGACTGCGCCTGTCACATACTTTAACGGTTCATTGACTTTATTGTATACGGCGATTGCATCATCTTTCCAGGTTTCATAGGTCGTTGCGTAATATCTGCTAAGACCCGTATCCTTCATTTTGCTGGATTCCTCCCATGTAAACACATAATGGGGAGATGCACCTGCTTCAATCATCTGCAGAATGGTTTCCTGCATATGATCTTCGTCCTCAAAGTTTAAAAGGTCTGAGGAATAGGAAATGCTTCCGTGGATGATCATTTCGTACAAAGGAATATTCTCATCGATAATGTTAAAGTCATTTCCCGTAAGCGGTACATTTAAGATGTCGGAGCTGTAAGCGAACACATAGCTGTTGGCTTTCTCTGTCATCAGCTTCTTGCCTGTAGCTTCCAGCACATCCATCTGGGACAACAGTACATCCAGCGCTTCTTCTCTGTTGATTACATTGGTTCTTCTCTTATCGGATGCAAGCAGATCTCCCATGTCTCTTAAAGAAAGTCCTGCCACATCATATTTCTGTATCTTCTTTGCAAAGCTTCCTACATATCTGGGCAGATACTTGGGAGAAAGGATATCGTACTTGGTCTCCATGTAGCTTAAGCCTGAACTGTTGTACAGTGTGGTGGGATTGATCTGTCCCAGGGCTACTACATAGCCGGCTCCGTAGTATCTGGAGCCTTCCGCATTGTAATTAAAGTAGTCATCCGCAAATGTTACTTCCTGGAAGTCCACATCCGCATAAAGGGTACCGCCGTTTTCTGCAAGTGTCTGATTTAAGGTTTCCAGTCCGGATTTACCGCCCATCTTTGCATATACACGAATGTTATGCGGCGCATCGTGGTAGTAACCTCCGTTGAACCAGCCCTGCAGGTTCATGACCTGATTGGTGATACCATTGTCCTTCAGATCCGTGGAAATCTCTCCTGCTTCCTTGAAGCTTGTCATGGTAAACGTATGCAGGTACTGTACCCCTAAGAAATGGGAAGTTTCTTTCACACCGGCGATAATGTCGTAATAAAACGGAATGTTTTCCGTCTCTTCCTGTTTTGCCAGCACGCCTTCTGCCATCAGTCGTTCACGGTAATAATTGGCAAGTCCCGCATAACCGCTGTTGTCCTCATTTAAGAAGGTATAACGTACCTTACAGTTAATATCGTAAATATCCTGTTCCAGTACATACACATCCTGTGTCGTATTACCGAAGTTTCTTAAGTTGTCAATGTTACGAAGTACAAAGGTAGGAAACGCATAATTGTAATCGTTATACACACCTGAGATACCTGCCGTAATCAGGGCTGTGGAGGCACCGTCCTCTACAGTCACCAGTAGACTTCTGTCCGGTCTGCAGATACCGAATAAAGGCAGCTTTACGCTGGTTATGTTTTCTGTGGTGGTGTAACTTGCCGCTACCGGATCAATATCGTAAATATACTGGGAATAGGAAGCAGCCGTCGTCTTGCCGTTATTAAAATAAATCAGAGAGCCGGAGCCGTTTGGAACGACAAGATAGCCTTCTTCATCATTGTGTGCCGCACCCATATACCGGAGCAGCTGGATACGTGCAATGGAACCGTTTCCATATTCTTTAATACCGCTAACCGGGATGGAAACCTCCAGGCTGTCATCTTTCAATCTGTATTCCAGAGGAATATCAAAATGGATGCCTTCCTGTCCGTTATTGTCCTTTTCGTTTCCGATCTTATAAAGATAACGGATACCGCCTTCAATACTTTCTGCGGTAAACTGATTCTTTGCCACACACTGGGAATAGGAATCATAGGTGCCGGATTTCACATCCTGATTGTAATAGGTTACGATAAACTGGGATTTGAGGGCATTTAAGTTGCTGGCATTTGCCATGCTGTCCTCATCCGCATTCAAAGGATTCGAATACGTAATGCTTCCGTCCCGCTTGTCATATACTGCGATGTTAGCGGTTTTCAAATCTGTATACAGCTTTAAGTAATCGTTTTCCGCCGCGAGCTGCATACCGGCCACATCCGCACTGTTTTCGGGAATCGGATTAAATACCGATCCTGTCTCATATTCATAGGAAGACAGGTAATTTCTGTATTTATTGTACCTGGTATAGTGGAAAAAGTAATACAGAAGATAAGCTGCTACACTTACCACCACAATTCCCAGAATCGCAAGGAATACCTTTTTTGCCAGGCTCATGGGCAGTTTCGTTTTTTCATACTTTTTCTTGGTTTTCTTCTCCATGTCCTGCCTCCTACGTCCTGAAAATTAATTCTGTATAAATGCTCTTAAAGAAGTTAATAACCATACCGATCAGGTTACTCAGTAACAGCATCAGGAAAATAATGATCAAAAGTGCGATAAAAGTAATAAGCAGGGTAAGAAGCGTCTTACCAAGCGAATAATTATGTACCTGCATAATACCGATCAGCATCATGATGATGCCATATACGATACCGGCGCCTATGATCAGGACGTAGAACGCCTGCTCGTCGTCTGCAACTACCTGGCTTACAATGGTTCCGATTACCATCATCACCGTAATCGGTACCGTCCCGTAGCCTACTGCAATGGCAATATCCTTCATTCGCCCTTCTCCGTTCATCAGACAGGTCACCGACCAGTTGCTGACACAAAGAATCAGATAAAAAGCAAGGACACCCAGAAGCTCATATAAACTGTCCACCGTTCTCGGGTCAATATCATTTACCACAAAGCTGGCCAACAGTCTGTTGGCAGAAAAGCTGACTGCAAACAAAACGACCATCAGGATTGCCAGAGGGACACTGCCTCTTTCCGCATGTCGGATCCAGTAGTATCCGTCCATGGGATGTGACACGGTGTAAAGCATATATTTCCATTTTTCTTTGGAGAAATATTTACCCATTCTGACTACCCCCTTTCTTAGTCCTTCTCATTGCTTCCGCTTTCTTTCTCTTCTTTAAGATTCGTTTGACGATCTGCCATGCCACGATCAGAATGACAATGCCTGTCAGGATATAGCTGGCATTTTCTGTCAGCTTGCCGTTTCGGTAACGTCTGTAGGCGATGGAGTAATACTCTCTGCTCATACCAAGCTTTAAGTACTTCATGGCATTTACGTAATCACCTGCGGTCAGATAAGCCTTACCGATACCGGTATTGGCAAGTTCGTTGTTCTCATCCAGTTCCAGTACTCTCTTCCAGAGTGCTACCGCCTGGGTCTCGTCTCCGTCATAGCGGAGTGCCACTGCTTCATTGATCAGTCTTCCGTATTCCGTTTCTTCAAAGCAGACAATGGAAGCTCCCGTTGCGTCCAGTACCACCAGACTGCCGCCGATATCTTCGATGGCAACCGGCATGAAGAAGGTTCCTTCCTGGGTACCGAGACCGCCGAAGATGTAAAGCAGGTTTCCTTCATGATCATAAGTAAAGATTCGTCCTCTCTTACGATCCAGACAGGAATAAATACCATTCTGTCTGTAAACAACATCCGTAAACTGGGAAGGGCCCGCATAATCGCTGGTACCGTTGATCCAGAGATCACCGCCCACGTTTTTGTTCTGACCCTTCTTGATAACGTCCTCACCTCTCGGGTTTAGACGTCTCACGCCCTGAACACCGGTACTGTCAATATTGGTAGCATATACAAATCCCGAAGGATCAATATCGATGCCGGTAAACTCTGTAGGAATGAAGAGCTGCTGTTTGGAGCGTTCTTCCTTTGTTGCAAGTCTTTTCCAGAACTTTTCCCAAAGGGTAATTTCCACTTTAATCGTACCAAAGAAGCTTGAAAAACTGCCGTTGCTTTCAAAAACCATGATTCCTTCGAACATGTTCTGTGCAATGACATAAATTCTGTCTGCGTAGTCAACTGTTACCTTCAAAGGAATAAATACATAATTATCATCCAGACTTTCTGACTTGGGATTTTCCACAATCTTTACAAGCGTACCGTCTTTTTCCAGTACCACTACCCGGTGATTCTGGGAATCCGCTATGTACACCTGGCCGTTCTCGGAAACATCCACGCCATAGGGCATGTTGAAGGTATCCTCGGTTCCGTTGTTATCAAAAGAAGAAATCACATTTAAAACATTTTTCATCTTCTGATCCAGAACGATAATACGGTTATTGCCGGTATCCGCTATGTAAATATTGCCGTCGTCTGCCTGACACATATCCTGCGGATTCACAAAATTTCCAAGCGGCTCCCCATTGTACGTCAGGCTTCCGCCGGTTACGGAGCCACTGGGCACATAAGCTGCCGGAGTAAAATGAATATATTCTCTGTAATCATAGTTGTAGGTATCATAGGGCAGTTCTGATGCCGATGCGGTTTCACCTGCGGTAAATGCAAGAACCACCGCTGCAAGACAGAGGGAAATCATTTTTTTAATCTTTGTCATTTTCTTCATTGTCTTTCCCTCCTATCAGTCTTTCATACCGGATGATGTCATGGTCTCCAATACGTTCTTCTGGCAAATCAGGAAGAAGGTAATGGGAACTGCCGCAATAATGAAGGTAACTGCCGCTGCTGCACCGGCTCTTGCCGTACCACCTGCAGAGATCTGCTGCAGTGCATACTGCAGAGGTTTTAAATCTTCATCTCTGAGGAAGGTGCTTCCGGTGTTACCCCACATCTGCTGGAACTGGAAGATAGCCAGTGTCAGCCATGCGGGTTTTACGTTGGGCATTACGATCTTCCAAAAGATCGTCCATTCACTGGCGCCGTCCAGTCTGGCCGATTCCATCAGGGAATCAGGCAGCTGCTCCATAAACTGCTTCATCAGGTAAAGACCCATACCAAACGCACACGCCGGCAGGATCAGTGCGAGATAACTGTTGTTGATATGCAGCCAGGAAATAATCATGTACTGCGGTGTCTGGGTAACGGTCCAGGAGAACATCATGGAAAGCACTACCATCTGGAATAAAATATTCTTTCCGGGGAAATTGTGCTTTGCCAGCGGATATGCTGCCAGAGAAGCAATGACAACATGACCTACCATACCGCCACCGGTAATAATAATTGTATTTAAGATATATCTGGAAAAAGGCACCCAGGAATCATTCATCAGAGTGAACAGATCCGAGAAGTTTTCCAGAGTCGGGTTTCTTACAAAAATCTTGGGCGGGAACTGATACAGTTCATCCAGAGGTTTTAAGCAGTTGTTAATGACCATAACCAGCGGCAGTACCATTGCAATACCGCAGATTGCCATTAATACAAACAGCAGTGTGTTTCCTGCCATGGAACGGTTCAGTCTCTTTTCCTTGGGTTTAAAGAAACGTCTTTTTTTGTAGGGCTTCAAATAATCTTTTTCTTTTTTCATTATTCTCCAACCCTCCTTAACAGTTTCTGAACTAACAGGTTGCTGCCGACCATCAGTAAGAACAGCACGGTTGCAATCGCCGAAGCATAACCCATTTCAAAACGTACCGTACCATAGTCCAGCAGGTGGGTTACGACCGTAGCACCCGCATAGTTGACGGAAGGGTTACCTGCCAGCTGAATGGATACATCCGCAATGGCGAAGGACTGTGTAATCTGCATAACCGCACCGAACATCAGCTGCGGCTTCATGGCGGGAAGGGTTACATACCAAAGCTCCTGCCAGCGGTTCTTCACGCCGTCCAGCGCTGCTGCTTCATACAGGGATTTATCCACTGTCTGCAGACCTGCAATAAAGGAAAGGAAGCCGGTACCGAGTGAGAGCCATAACTGCACCACGATCAGCATGGGTAAAACATATTTCTCTGTTTTCATCCAGATGACCGCTTCATCCAGAATGCCCAGCTTCATTAAAAAGCCGTTTAAATAACCGTATCTGTCACCGGACAGAATCAGGTTCCATACCACATAAGCATTACCGCAGATACTGGGTGCATAGAAGATCAAAGTTAAGAATGCTCTCAGCCAGCCCTTAAACTCGTTGATAATCCAGGCAAACAAAAGACACAGGAAATAACTGATCGGTCCCGTGATTACTGCAAGGATCAGGGTATTTTTCAGGGAGGTTAAGAAAATATCATCCTCCAAAAACAACTTGATGTAGTTCTTCCAGCCGATAAACTCCGGCATTTCCAGCATGTTGTAATAGGTAAAGCTGAAAGCCACACTCATTACAACCGGAAGTACGGTAAAGAAGAAAAACAGGATAAAATAAGGGGCAATCATCATATAAGATGATTTATTTCTTTTGATACGGTAACTTAAGGTTGCCTGTTTTTTTGCAATGTCCAGTGCCTCCTGTGAAACCGTTGCTTCTGTTTTGTTGTCGTTCACAGCCTGTTTCCTCCTTCCTATTTATCCAGCTCTAATTCTTCACGCTTGTAATCAATTTCGGCATTGATGTATATTACCTTATCCATCAATTCTTCTCTCGGCAGCGCCGTATCGTTATTGTTGACTACAGTGTAGAAGGCATTGTATACGTTTCTCCAGGAATAATAACCGCCGGGTACCTGCGGAATTCCTTTTACCCATTTCATGGACTCCTGTAATGCTTCGAAGTCATCTACCGGCCATGGCATATTTAAGAATGCTTCATAGTTGGCGGTCGGTACTCTCGCTGCACTTCCCATCAGGC
>JBJFCA010000121.1:0-15650 GCA_051888725.1 Lachnospiraceae bacterium | reverse complement strand
CGCAGGAACCCAGACAGAGAAGAATCTGCAGACAGCATTTGCAGGAGAATCCCAGGCAAGAAATAAGTATACCTACTTTGCTTCCGTAGCGAAGAAAGAGGGATATGAGCAGATTGCAGCATTGTTCCTTAAGACAGCAGATAATGAAAAGGAACACGCAAAAATGTGGTTTAAGGAGCTCGCAGAACTGGGAGATACCCCTTCCAACCTGAAAGCAGCTGCAGACGGTGAAAACTACGAGTGGACAGATATGTATGACGGTTTTGCAAAGACAGCAGAGGAGGAAGGCTTCCCTGAACTGGCTGCAAAATTCAGAGCAGTAGGAGAAATTGAAAAACATCATGAAGAAAGATACCGTGCGCTTCTTAAGAACGTAGAAACTGCTAAGGTATTTGAAAAGAGCGAAGTAAAGGTATGGGAATGCCGTAACTGCGGTCATATCGTGGTTGGTACCAAGGCTCCCGAGGTATGCCCGGTATGTGCACATCCTCAGAGCTACTTTGAAGTTAACGCAGAGAACTATTAATTAACTGCGAATTACATTACGGAATTGAATGAATCAGTACAAAAATCCCCATGGGTCTTCAGGAACCATGGGGATTTTTTTGACCTGTAGATACTGTCTGCAATCTTTATACAATCTTAATACTGCACCGGATTTCTTTATGCAAACTTTAAGAAAGAAACAGGATAATGAAGATAGTAGCAAGATAGATTTTGGAAAGCTGGCAGGTTCATGAGGCATTTATTTGGTAAAAAAAATCAATTCCGTTCGTCCCAGATTATCCTCTTAGGATTTTTAGGCGTTATTTTGCTGGGAAGTGTTTTACTGATGCTTCCGGTTTCGGCAAGAAGCGGGGAAGCAACATCCTTTGCAGATGCGCTGTTTACGGCTGTTTCAGCTACCTGTGTGACGGGACTTGTGGTACATGATACCGCAACGTACTGGTCCGTATTTGGGCAGGCGGTGATTTTAGTGCTGATTCAGATTGGCGGTATGGGTGTGGTTACACTTGCGGTAGCCATTTCGGTCATTTCCGGAAAAAAGATCAGTCTGAAGCAGAGAAGTACCATGCAGGAGGCAATATCCGCCCATAACGTGGGTGGCATTGTGCGGATGACAGGTTTTATCTTAAAGGTTACCGCACTCATAGAACTTACGGGAGCTCTGCTTTTCCTGCCCGTTTTCATAAAAGAATTTGGTTTCTTAAGCGGAATATGGAGAGCTTTTTTTCATTCTGTATCTGCTTTTTGCAATGCGGGATTTGATCTGATGGGGGAAAGGGGCGCCTTTTCTTCCCTCACGGAATATTATGGCACCGGCTACATGAATGTTGTGGTCATGGGGTTAATTGTCATTGGCGGAATCGGATTTCTGACATGGGATGATATCAGATGGAAGGGAATCCACTTCAAAAAATACCGGATGCAGAGTAAGGTTGCACTGGTCACCTCCGGGCTGCTGATTTTTATTCCGTTTCTGTTTTTCTTCCTGGGAGAATTTACCAGACAGCCATGGGATGACATGACAGCTTCCGAGAAGCTCTGGTCTTCTCTGTTTCAGTCTGTGACAACCCGAACAGCAGGCTTTAATACGGTGGATCTGGCACAGATGAGTGAGAGCAGTAAAACGATAATGATTGTGCTGATGCTGATCGGCGGTTCTCCGGGTTCAACGGCAGGAGGTATGAAAACTACAACGATAGCGGTACTGTTCCTTTCTTTACTGGCGGTTTTTAAGAGAAAGGAAGATACGGAATGCTTTGGAAGAAGAATCGCGGAGGAAACCATTAAAAATGCAGCTGCCATTCTTCTCATGTACCTGACCTTGTTCCTGACGGGCGGCATCATCATCAGCATGCTGGAGGGAATTCCCATGCTGACCTGCCTGTTTGAAACCGCTTCTGCCATCGGTACCGTAGGTCTTACATTGGGAATCACCCCAAATCTTGGACAGCTCTCAAGACTGATACTCATTCTCCTTATGTTTCTGGGCAGAGTGGGCGGACTCACCATTGTGTTTGCGGCATTTTCGGACAAAGAAAGAAATCTGTCAAGATTTCCGAAGGAGAAAATAACGGTAGGATAAGTATTGCGGAGGGTGGTATAATGGAAACATTGGTATTATTGCTGGTCTTGCTTGCAGCGGGTATCATTGGTTATCTGTTTATGAAAAAAGTAGACCTGTTTCTGGAGGAAATCAGGAAACAGGAGCCGGAAGAATCAGGTGAGGAAGACGGGCATGAAGGTTAGGAGCAATGCATGGAAGATATACACAGAGGACATTTAAAAATATTTTTCGGGTATGCGGCGGGAGTAGGAAAAACCTATGCTATGCTTAAGGCGGCACAGACCGCAAAACAGAGGGGAATCGATGTGGTCGCGGGGTATGTGGAACCTCATATGAGACCGCAGACAGCGGCACTTCTTTGTGGGTTAGAGCAGATTCCAAACCTTGAGACGGAATGCAATGGGGTTACCCTGCGGGAGTTTGACCTGGATGCTGCCATCCGGCGAAACCCCACGCTTATTCTTTTGGATGAGCTGGCGCATACCAATGCGGAGGGATGCCGGCACGCAAAACGGTATCAGGATGTGGAAGAACTGTTAAAAGCAGGAATTGATGTATATACCACGGTAAATGTACAGCACATTGAGAGTCTGAATGATATTGTGGCGGCAATTACCGGCATCATGGTCGGGGAACGGGTGCCGGACGATATTTTTGATAACGCCACCCAGGTGGAACTGATTGATATAGAGCCACAGGAACTTTTGGAAAGAATGCAGTCGGATTTTCCCCGGATTGAAAACCTCATTGCATTAAGGGAAATTGCACTTCGAAGATGTGCGGACAGAATCAATCTCCTTTCCCAGGAAGCAAGAATCAAAAGCGGCGGAGACTATCATACGGATGAAAATATTCTCGTCTGCCTGTCCCCGGCACCGTCCAACATGAAGATTATCCGTACGGCTGCCCGTATGGCAAAAGCATTTCAGGGTTCCTTTACGGCTTTATATGTGGAAACACCGGAATTTTCCACCATGGATGAAGAGGATAAAAAGAGGCTCAGGAGCAATATGCGGCTTGCGGAGCAGCTCGGTGCCAGGATTGAGACCGTGTATGGGGAGGATGTGTCTTACCAGATTGCAGAATTCTCAAGGCTGTACGGTATCTCCAAAATCGTGATCGGAAGAAGTACGGTCACCAGAAAATTTTTACTGGGAAAACCCACGCTTACGGAAAAACTGATTTCCCAGGCACCGAATATGGATGTTTATATTATACCGGACAGTACATCGGAAATCGCATATAAGGTCCGGAATGCCAAGAAAAAGTCGGGAAATATCCTGAATGCACCGGATGTGATCAAAAGTGTTGCCATGCTGGCGGCTTCTTCCCTGGCGGGATATGGTTTCTTCCGTCTGGGAATGAGCGAATCCAATATTATCATGATGTACATTCTGGGAGTATTGATTACATCCGTGATTACCAGACACCAGATCTACAGTCTGGTTTCTTCCGTCATCAGTGTCATTGTATTTAATTTTTTATTTACGGAACCAAGATATACGCTGCTTGCTTATGATAAGGACTACCCGATTACCTTTGTTACCATGTTTCTCGCTGCTTTTTTAACAGGTTCCCTGGCGGTCCGGTTAAAGAGACAGGCGGCACAGGCGGCGCAGGCGGCATTCCGGACCAAAATACTGTTTGATACCAACCAGCTTTTGGAGAAAGCAAAGGAAAAGGAAGAGATCATTACAGTCACGGCAACCCAGCTTAAGAAGCTGTTAAACAGGGATATGGTCATATATCTGACGGAAAAAGACGGCCTGGCAGCCCCCGGATTTTTTGGGACAGACGGAGAGAATAAGGGAGAAGAATATCTGACCGGGAAGGAAAAGGCAGTGGCGGAATGGGTGATGAAAAATAACAAGCACGCGGGGGCGACCACGGATACCTTATCCAACGCAAAGTGTTTATATTTATCCATCCGTACCAGCAGCGGCGTATACGGCGTCATTGGCATCGTCATCAAGGATACTCCGCCGGATTCCTTTGAAAACAGTATCCTGCTGTCGATTCTGGGGGAATGTGCCCTTGCACTGGAAAATGAAAAAAATGCAAGGGAAAAAGAAGAGGCGGCGTTACTGGCCCAGAAGGAACAGTTACGTGCCAACCTGCTTCGCTCCATTTCCCATGATTTAAGAACCCCGTTAACTTCTATTTCCGGAAATGCCAGCAATCTGCTGTCCAATGAGGACAAATTTGACAGTCAGACCAAAAAACAACTGTATGAAGATATTTATGATGATTCCATGTGGCTGATCAATCTTGTGGAGAATCTGCTTTCCGTGACCAAAATAGAAGAAGGAAAGCTGAATATCCGCCTGCAGGCGGAGCTTTTGGATGAAGTGATTACAGAGGCACTGCAGCATGTCAGCAGAAAAAAGGATGAACACACAATCGTTTTCCGGGCAGCAGATGATTTTATTTTAGTCAAAGCGGATGCCGGCATGATCATGCAGGTGGTCATCAATATAGTGGATAATGCCATCAAATACACGCCTAAGGGCTCGGAAATCGTGATTACGACAAAAAGGATGGGCGATAAAGCAATCGTGCGCATTGCGGACAACGGACCGGGAATTCCGGATGAAAGAAAGAAACTTGTATTTGATATGTTTTACAGTGGTGCGAAAAACATCGCAGACAGCAGACGGAGCCTGGGGCTGGGACTATCCCTCTGCAAATCCATCATCACTGCGCATGGAGGAGAGATTGAGGTTTCGGATCAGGTACCGCATGGAGCGGTATTTACATTTTCGCTGCCGGTTGAGGAGGTAGATTTACATGAATAAGGCACTGATTTTAGTTGTGGAAGATGATAAGCCGGTCTTGAATCTGATGACGACTACATTAAAGGCACATGACTACAGATTTCTGACAGCCATGAACGGCGAGACCGCAATATTGGAGGCTTCGTCCCACAACCCGGACATTATTCTGCTGGATCTGGGGCTTCCCGATATGGATGGGATAGAAGTCATTAAAAAAATCCGTACATGGTCCAATGTACCCATCATTATTCTCAGTGCCAGAAGTGAAGATACGGATAAAGTGGAGGCACTGGATGCAGGGGCAGATGATTACCTGACAAAGCCGTTTTCTGTGGAAGAACTGCTGGCAAGGCTAAGGGTGACGGAAAGAAGACTATCCATGACACAGACAGAACCCGCATCTTCCTCTGTATTTGTAAACGGAAAGCTTATGGTGGACTTTTCTGCCGGCTGTGCCTATCTGGAAGGGGAAGAAATGCATCTGACGCCAATCGAGTATAAACTGCTTTGCCTGTTGGCAAAGAATATCGGAAAGGTACTGACCCATACTTATCTGACACAGAATATCTGGGGACACAGCTTTGAAAGTGATGTGGCCTCCCTCAGAGTTTTTATGGCAACGCTCAGAAAAAAACTGGACAGGAATACCGATTCCGTCCAGTATATTCAGACCCATGTGGGAGTTGGTTATCGAATGTTAAAGGTAGAATGAAAAAATTAAACAGCTAAGTCTAAAATCTGTCCGGTGAGTGCTGCTGCATCGGCAGATTTTTTATTTTGCTGGTAAGGATTGGATTCATTGCTGTACTTAATCTGGGTGGTGGTGGTACCGCCTGCGGTATAAGTGGTACCGCATTCGGGGCAGACTGCAGTTCTGATGGAGACCGTTGCGGAAAGCACTGTACCGTTATTCTGTGCGGCATCCTTGTAAGCATTGCTGACATGCTCCTGCTCATGTGCACGTACGCTGGCAGCAGAAGCCTGTGGTGAAATATGCGTAGCAGACTTATAGGAAACCATTTCATCAGAACCGTCTTTATACTTCCGGTTCTTACAGGTCTCGCACTCCGCAGGCGAGGATTTGCGCCCGGGCGCTGTCGTGGTAGACTGTCCGGGATTGACAATCGGTTTTTGGATTCCACTGATACCGGTCATAGGTGCCTCCTTACAATACTTTTATACTTATTTTTATTATAGCACTCCCGTTCTACAAAGACAAGACTTCCATTTTCAAGCGTTTATCATGAACAAAAGTCAAAAACATTCAAAAACAGTCAAAAAAATTCACTTACATGATTGACAATGACGGAAAATGGTGTTAATATAAACACAAGATGAACGAAAATGATTGAAAATGACGATTTATGAAGAAGCAAGAAGGAGGGCTTACATGCTGACAGAAGAACGATTTGCTGCGATATTGGAAGAACTGCGTACAAAGAATGCCGTAAGTGTGACGGAACTGGTGGACAAGCTTGGCGCATCGGAATCCACCATCAGAAGGGATTTAAACACGCTGGATGAAATGGGAAAATTAAAGAAAGTACATGGCGGTGCCACGGTAAATGACCGGGAGTACATTTCCGATGAACTTTCCGTAACGGATAAGATCAATGTAAATGTGGCAGAAAAGCAGGCCATCGGACGTTATGCGGCATCCATGATATGGGATGAAGATTTCGTATTTATTGATGCGGGCACCAGTACGGAATGGATGATTGAATATCTTGACCATTCTAAGGCAACATTTATTACAAACGGTATTGCACATGCCAAGAAACTGCTGATGAAGAATTTAAAAACCTATATCATAGGCGGATGTCTGAAGCCTGCCACGGAAGCAATCATTGGCGCTGAGGCTGTGACCAACATGCGGAAATTCAATTTCACGAAAAGCTTTCTTGGTACCAATGGCATTCATCTGGATTATGGCTTTACCACAACGGATATGGAAGAGGCCATGGTCAAGATGGAAGCGGTGAACCGGTCCTTTGCCAGAATCGTGCTTGCGGATAACAGTAAATTTGACAAAGTGACTGCCGTGACATTTGCCGGGATCGAAAAGGCCTGTGTGATAACCGACAGGCTGCTTAACGATAAGTATCTGGATGCAACAGTGATTAAGGAGGTCATGAAACAATGATTTATACGGTTACCTTTAATCCCGCCCTGGATTATGTGGTGAGAATGGAAAATTTAAATCTGGGAATGGTAAACAGAAGCAGCAGCGAAGCTGTTTATTACGGCGGAAAGGGCATTAACGTATCAACGGTACTGAAAAATATCGGTGTAGATTCTGTGGCACTGGGATTTGTAGCCGGTTTTACCGGTGAAAAGATCGAAGAGGGCGTCAGGGCACTTGGGGTGAAAACGGATTTTATCAGGCTGCCGGAAGGAATGAGCCGCATCAATGTCAAGATCAGGGCACAGCAGGAGACAGAGATCAATGCCGTCGGACCGCATATCGGGGATGCACAGCTTCATGTGCTTTTTGAAAAGCTGTCTGCACTTAAGGAAGGCGACTGCCTGGTACTGGCAGGGACGATTCCGGCATCCCTGCCGTCGGATATTTATGAACAGATCATGGAAAAACTGCAGGATAAAAAAATTGACATTGTGGTGGATGCCACCAGGGATCTTTTGCTGAATGTTTTAAAATATCATCCGTTTTTAATTAAGCCCAACAATCATGAACTGGGTGAAATGTTCGGCGTGGTGCTTAAGGATAAGGACGAAATCGTAGCTTACGCAAAAAAGCTGCAGGAAAAGGGAGCAAAAAATGTGCTGGTATCCATGGCGGGAGACGGAGCCGTTCTCATAACGGAAACAGGTGAGGTATACCGTATGGGTGTACCAAAAGGTGAAGTGGTGAATTCGGTAGGCGCAGGAGACTCCATGGTGGCAGGCTTCATAGCAAGCTATTTTAAGGATCATGATTACCGGAAAGCCTTAAAATTCGGTACGGCAACGGGAAGTGCCACAGCATTCTCCGAGGGCCTCGCCGAACGGGGATTAATAGAAGAATTACTGCAAACATTATAAGCTTGAAGGGAGAGTGTAAAATGAGGATTACAGAGCTGTTGTCAAAGAAAAGCATTGCTCTTGGTGTGAAAGTTGATTCGCAGGATGCTGCCATTGACTACCTGGTCGATATGCATGCAAAGGCAGGAAATATTACGGACAAAGCAGTGTTTCGGGAAGGAATCGTTAGGCGTGAGGAAAGCGGCTCTACAGCCATAGGGGAAGGCATTGCCATTCCCCATGCCAAAAATAAAGCCGTAAAAAAAGCGGGGCTTGCAGCAATGACAGTGCCGGAGGGCGTGGATTACCGGGCGCTGGACGGGCAGCCCAGCAATCTGTTTTTCATGATTGCGGCGCCGGAAGGCGGTTCCGATCTGCATCTGGAGGTGTTGTCCAGACTGAGTATGCTGCTGATTGACGAAGATTTCCGCAGGGAACTGTTAGCCTGCACGGATGAGGAAACCTTTATGAAAATCTGTGACAGGTATGAAGAGGCGAAGTTCCCGGAAGAAACCACAGAAGCAGCTACGCAGAAGAAATACCGCATACTGGCAGTTACGGCCTGTCCCACAGGCATCGCACATACGTATATGGCAGCGGAAGCACTGGAAAAGGAAGGCGGGAAGCTGGGCATTCCCGTTAAGGCAGAGACTAACGGTTCGGGTGGTGCCAAGAATGTACTGACAGAACAGGAAATTGCAGAATGCGACGGCATTATTGTGGCTGCGGATAAAAAGGTGGACACGGCAAGATTTGACGGAAAGCCGGTGTTGTTTGTCAAGGTAGCGGATGGAATTCATAAGCCGGCAGAACTGATTCATCAGATTGAGAGCGGCAGCGTACCCGTCTATCATGAAGAGGATGCTGCGAAACCGGTTGCTGCTTCCGGTGATCGTGTGGGCAGCAGGCTTTACAGGCATCTGATGAACGGTGTCTCCCATATGCTTCCCTTTGTTATAGGCGGCGGTATTCTGACGGCACTGGCATTTCTGATTGATACGATCTGCGGCTTCGGTGCGACCGGCGGAAGTAATTTTGGTTCCTGTACGCCGCTTTCCGCCTTCTTTAAATATGCAGGCGGCCTTTCCATGAGTCTCATGGTTCCGGTGCTGGCGGGCTTTATCGCACAGTCCATTGCAGACCGTCCCGGTCTTGCCGTCGGATTTTTAGGAGGTCTTCTGGCATCCTCCGGAAATGCTTCGCTGGCAGGATATACATGGGCGGGAGAGAATCTGTCCGGATTTCAGAATTTTGTGGCAAAGTTCGGTTTTGCTTCGCCCACAGGAGGAAATACGGTATCCGGATTTTTAGGAGGCATTGTAGCCGGATTTCTGGCAGGATTCCTGATTCTCATTCTCAGAAAGCTTTGTGACCGGCTGCCAAAATCCCTTGAGGGAATCAAGCCGACACTCATCTACCCGGTAGTGGGTATGCTTGCCGTGGCAGTGTTAATGATCTTCATTTTTAACCCGCTGATAGGCGTTGTTAACACCGGTTTAAGCAATATGCTTACCGCATTGGCAGACAAAAATCTTTTGGTGATACTGGGACTGATACTGGGAGGCATGATGGCCATCGATATGGGTGGTCCTGTCAACAAGGCGGCCTATGTGTACGGTACCATGGTATTAGGTACGGCAAATGAACTGATCGGTGCGGGAGCTGCTCTGACGGATCCTGCGGTACAGGCCTGTTATATTTCCATGGCAGCCGTTATGGTAGGCGGTATGGTGCCTCCTTTGGGAATTGCACTTGCCTGCATATTCTTTCCCCATAAGTTCACAAAGGCGGAGAGAAATTCCACAGTGTCCAATATTGTAATGGGCAGCGGATTTATTACGGAAGGTGCCATTCCGTTTGCAGCAGCGGATCCGGGACATGTGATTCCTGCTACTTTTATCGGTGCGGCAGTGGCAGGTGCGCTTTCCGCAGTCTTTCAGTGTACGCTGATGGCGCCCCATGGAGGATTATTCGTAGTTGCAACGGTGGGGCATCCGTTTTTGTATATTGTTTCCTGGCTGGCAGGCTCCATCGTGACATGTGTCCTTTTAGGACTGCTGAAAAAAACGGTACAGGAATCATAAGCAGTAACCATAAAGAAAACAAATCAGGCAAAGGAGATAAAGATTATGGTAGCAAAGGATGTAAAAATCATCAATGAACAGGGACTTCACATGAGACCGGCAGGAGAATTTGCCAGAGAAATGACAAAGTTTCACGCAGATGTCACTTTGGTTTATAACGGCAAAAGAGTCAATGCCAAAAGTGTTATGCTGATCATTGCCGCCTGCATCAAATGCGGTGCCGAACTCACCGTAGAATGCAGTGGGGCTGACGAAAACGAAGCTCTTGCAAAAGCAGTGGAACTCATAGAAGCAGGATTTGGTGAATAAAGGGGAGAAAAAGCGATGCAAAAGGGCATAGGAGGTTCGGCAGGATACGGCGTCGGCAGGGTGGTGATCATTTCAAATTCCAAGCCGGAGTATGTCGTAAAAACAGTGACCGACACAGAAGCGGAAGTAAAGAGGTATGAAACAGCGGCAGAGACATTTGAGAAAAGAACACAGGAAATGGCAGAAGCCATGCGTGACCGGGTGGGAGACCACAACGCAGAGATTCTTGAGGGGCATATCCTGCTTCTTCGGGATCCCGGCATGGAAGAAATCGTAAAAAGCACGATTCGAAACGGTACCTGTGCGGAAGCAGCATTTGAGAGCGCATGTGATATGTTCAGCCAGATGTTTCAGATGACCGGTGATGAAATGTTGAAACAGCGGGTGACGGACATCAACGATATCCGTATGCGAATGCTTAAAATTCTTACGGGCACTCCGGATTGTAATATTGCAGAGGTTCCGGCAGGAACCATTCTTGTCGCAGAGGATCTGACGCCCTCCATGACGGCAGGAATCGTAAAGGAAAATGTTGCGGGTATTCTGACAGCCGTGGGTGGTAAAACTTCACATTCCGCCATTCTTGCCAGAGCCCTGCAGATTCCTGCTGTTCTTGGTATCAGCGGAATTGTATCCATGGTACATGACGGCATGGAGGTGGCAATAGACGGCTGCGACGGAGAATGTATTTTAGAGCCGACGGAACAGGAAAAAACGGCATATCTTATGAAAAGAGCAGATTATTTAAAACAGTTAAGCATGCTGCAGATTTACAAAGGAAAAGAAACGCTGACAGGTGACGGCCGCAAGGTGCAGTTATTTGCAAACATTGGCAGTACGGAGGATGCCGGGCAGGTTCTTGCATGTGACGGCGAAGGCATCGGACTGTTTCGAACGGAGTTTTTGTTTATGGGAGCCTCAGAACTTCCCACAGAGGAGGAACAGTTTCAGGCTTATAAAAAAGTGGCTGAGCTGATGCAGGGAAAAAGTGTGATCATCCGCACTCTGGATGTTGGCGGTGATAAGGATATTCCGTATCTTAAAATGGAAAAGGAAGAGAATCCGTTCTTAGGCTTCCGTGCCGTAAGATACTGTCTTTCCCACGAAGAAGTTTACCGGGTACAGCTGCGTGCACTGTTGCGTGCCAGCGCTTTTGGGGATATAAAGATCATGGTGCCGCTTGTGACGAGCGTGGAGGAAATGCGTGCGGTGAAAGCGCTTCTTCATAAGCTGATGGAAGAACTGGATTGCGAAGGCAGAAAGTATAATAAAAATATCAGGGTAGGCGCTATGATAGAAACACCGGCAGCCTGCCTCATAGCGGATCTTCTGGCAAAGGAAGCCGACTTCTTCAGCATCGGAACCAATGACCTGACGCAGTATACCATGGCAGTGGACAGAGGGAACGCAAAGGTATCGTATCTTTACTCTGTCTATCATCCTGCAGTGCTGCGGGCTATCCGGCACATTATTCAGACCGGAAAAGAAGCGGGCATTCCTGTAGGGATGTGTGGAGAGGCTGCAGCCGATCCGCAGCTGATTCCGTTACTTATTTCTTTCGGGCTGGATGAATACTCTGTCAGTGCAACCTCCATACTGGCAACCAGAGGCACTATAGCAAAATGGACCGGGGCGGAAGCAGATAAGCTGGCAGAGGAAGCTCTTTTGCTTTCTACGGAGAAGGAAGTGGAAGAACTCCTGCGGAAACGGTCCTTATAATCCTACTTGTTCATTTGACTGATCTTCGTTATAATAGTTTCAATGTATTTCAAGGACATTTGCCGGACATGCTATAGGTACTACAAGTGGAAAGGCGGTTTATATGGAAGAAAATATAAGTCAGACAGGATTTGGATATTATAAAGTGGCAGCAGTGACCTTTCAGGTGGCACTGGGAAATGTGCAAGAGAATGCAAAGACCATTATCCGGTATATCCGTAAAGCACAGGAGGAAAAGGTACAGCTTCTGGTATTTCCGGAGTTGTCCGTTACAGGCTATACCTGTGGTGATATGTTTCTGCGGAAGGAGCTGTGCATACAGGCAGAGAAGGCACTGGACAGCATCAGGGAGGCAACCGCGGGCAGCCTGATCCTTGTCTGTGTGGGAATGCCCGTGGATGTTCACGGCAAGCTGTTTAACTGTGCGGTTTACTTACAAAACGGAGAGCCCGTTGGGGTGGTACCCAAGACGTATCTTCCCAATTACGGGGAGTTTTATGAAAAACGCTGGTTTGTATCTGCCACCTTAAGAAACTCCGATACGGTAACACTTCTTGACAGGGAGGTTCCTTTTTCGGAAAATCTGCTTCTTCGCGGGGATCATGACGTGGTGATCGGTACTGAGATCTGTGAGGATCTGTGGATCAGCAGTCCGCCAAGCGGGCTTTTAAGCCGGGCGGGTGCGACGATTATTGTGAATCCCTCCGCCAGCAATGATGTAATCGGGAAAAGAAAATACCGCCGTGATCTTGTTGCGATGCAGTCGGGACGCTGTCGGGCAGGTTATGTCTACGCATCCTCAGGTGCCGGTGAAAGCTCAACAGACCTTGTCTTTTCGGGACACTGTATGATAGCGGAAAATGGCAGGATGTTAAAAGAAGTAACGGATCTGATGACGGATGAGATGATGATTACGGATGTGATTGATATAGAAAGGTGTATCCATGACCGCCGCCGTTACAACAGTGATCTGTGGGGCGAAGCGCCCAAGGTCGCTGAAACAGGCATTGCCGTTTCAGCCGATGATGCTTTACTGCCGCAGACGGTAGAACCCTATCCGTTTGTGCCGGGGGATGATGCGGAGCGTAAGGAAAGATGCGAGGAAATCTTAAAGCTTCAGGAACGGGGTCTGATGCAGAGAATCAGGGCAATCGGCTGTAAAGATGTGGTTTTAGGTCTTTCGGGAGGGCTTGACAGCACTCTGGCTCTCATAGTCTGCTGCGAAGCCTTTGACAGACTTAAAATTGACAGAAAGCATATACACTGCCTGTCCATGCCGGGATTCGGCACCACGGAACGGACGCACAGCATCAGTGAGACGCTTGCTGCAGAGTTTGGGGTTTCCTTTAAGGAAGTGGATATTAAGAAGGCATGCACGCAGCATATGGAAGATATCGGACATGACAGCAATACCTATGATGTTACCTACGAAAACATCCAGGCAAGGGAGAGAACCCAGATATTATTTGACTATGCCAATATGCTTGGGGGGATTGTCATCGGAACGGGTGATATGTCGGAACTGGCACTGGGCTGGTGTACCTACAACGGGGACCACATGAGCAATTATGCCGTCAATGCAGGCGTACCCAAGACGCTTGTCAAATGGCTCATCAGCTATTATGCCGGAGAGTATGGTCTGGATGTGCTTCTGAAGGTGCTGGATCTGCCTATTTCGCCGGAACTGCTTCCGGCAGGCAAGGACGGTGAGATCGTGCAGAAGACGGAAGAGAGTATCGGAAAGTATGATCTGCATGATTTCTTTCTGTACCATTTCTTAAGAAACGGCTTTGGCAGGGAAAAGATAAAACGGCTTGCGGAAATTGCTTTTCCGAAGGTATCCCGGGAAGAAATTGAAAAGACGCTTGAGATCTTTTATCTCCGTATGCGGACACAGCAGTTTAAACGCTCCTGTATTCCGGATGGGGTTAAGATCGGTTCTGTTGCGCTCTCTCCCAGGGGAGACTTACGTCTGCCAAGCGATCTGAATGAAATGTATTAACATTTTGTCTTCGTTTTGTTTTCACGGCAGAAAAAGATTGAACAAATACCATGAAAACTATATAATGTTCGTGACAAAAATGTCGGAATATATCATATAAAGGAGAACAATGCAATGAGACTGGGCGCATTGGAAGCCGGCGGTACCAAAATGGTTTGTGCCATCGGCGATGAAACAGGAAAAATTCTGGAGCAGGTTTCCATCCCGACCACGACACCGGAGGAGACTATGCCGAAGCTGATTGCTTATTTTACGGACAAGCACATTGATGCCTTGGGCATTGCATGTTTCGGTCCGGTAGAGCTTGACAGGACACACCCCAAATACGGGTATATTACCACTACCTCCAAGCTGGCATGGATAGACTGCGATTTCGCAGGCAGAATGCAGCGGAAGCTGAAATGTCCTGTGGGATTTGACACGGATGTGAACGGTTCCGTGCTGGGAGAAGTGACGTTCGGGCAGGCGCAAGGCAAAAACTGCGTCCTGTATCTGACGGTCGGCACGGGTATCGGTGGCGGTGTTTACGTAAACGGCATGCTTCATCACGGCATGCTGCATCCGGAAGCGGGTCATGTCCTGATCAGAAAAAGAGCAGACGATTCCTATGAAGGAAAATGCCCTTACCACAAGACCTGTCTGGAAGGACTGGCGGCAGGACCCGCCATAGAAGAAAGATGGGGCCGGAAAGCGGCAGAGCTTGTGGACAGGAAAGAGGTCTGGGATCTGGAAGCGGATTATCTGGCACAGGCCATAGTGGATTATATTATGGTGCTTTCCCCGGAGATGATCATACTGGGAGGCGGCGTCATGCATCAGGAACAGCTTTTCCCCATGATACGCGATAAAGTGAAAACCTATCTGAAGGATTATATTAAGACAGATGAAATTGAGGATATGGAGCATTACATAGTACCGGCTTCCCTGCAGGATAATCAGGGCATCATGGGATGTCTGGAGCTGGCAAGAAGAGAGCTTATAAGATAGAAAGGCGTCGTTATGAGCAGCAATACATATGAGGGCAGAAAGAAAACAAAAAACGGTGTGAAGAGACTGGTGTTTTCCGCACTGGCAATTCTTCTGCAGCTGATTTTCTTTATGGTGGTCTTTACCAAATTAAACAGGTATGCGGAAGCCATTGATATTATAACGCGTCTGTTTGCCTTGGTGCTGGTGCTTAGAATCTACGGACAACACATGACTTCCTCCATGAAAACACCGTGGATTATCCTGATTACGGTTTTCCCCATTTTAGGGGTTGCACTGTACCTGTTAGTCGGACTGAACGGCTCTACCAAGGTCATGCGTGAGAGATACCGGAAGATCGATGAGAAACTGTCGCCGTTTCTTGTGAAGAATCCTGCCGTGTTATCGGATTTAAAGGAGAAGCTGCCGAAGGCAGGCAGTATTGCCTCCTATATCGAAAATAATGCGGATTATCCTTTGTACCGGAATACGGATGTGACGTATTATGACTATGCGGAAAAGGGGCTGGAGGCGCAGCTTGCAGACCTGAAAAAGGCACAGAGGTTCATTTTCATGGAGTATCACGCCATAGAGGATGCCGAAAGCTGGCACAGGATTCAGGATGTGCTGGTGGAGAGAGTGAAAGCCGGCGTGGAAGTCCGTGTCTTTTATGATGATATGGGCTCTATCGGATTTATCAATAC
>JBJFCA010000120.1:0-3349 GCA_051888725.1 Lachnospiraceae bacterium | reverse complement strand
AACGATTGCAGGCGTAGAATTGAAACATCCTGTGATGACAGGTTCCGGAACCTTTGGCTCCGGTATGGAATACAGTGAATTTGTGGATCTGAATAAACTGGGGGCAGTGGTCACAAAGGGCGTAGCCAATGTACCCTGGCCGGGTAATCCCACTCCCAGAATTGCCGAAGTATACGGCGGTATGTTAAATGCCATTGGTCTGCAGAATCCGGGCATTGATGTTTTTACGGAAAGAGATCTGCCTTTCCTTTCCCATTTTGATACCAGGGTCATCGTAAATGTCTGTGGAAAATCCATTGCAGATTACGTGGAAGTGGTGGAAAAGCTTTCGGACAAACCGGTGGATTTACTGGAGATCAATGTTTCCTGTCCCAACGTGAAAGAGGGTGCCATTGCTTTTGGACAAAAGAAAGAAGCATTGGAGGAGATTACCTCTGAAATCAAGAAACATGCCGCACAGCCCATTATTATGAAGCTGAGTCCCAATGTAACGGATATTGCCGAGATGGCAAAGGCAGCGGAGGCAGCAGGCGCGGATGCCATTTCTCTCATTAACACCCTGACCGGTATGAAGATAGACATACACAGAAGATGCTTTGCACTGGCCAATAAGACGGGCGGCATGTCAGGTCCCGCCATTAAGCCGATTGCCGTCAGGATGGTCTATCAGGCAGCCCATGCGGTAAAGATTCCCGTTATCGGTATGGGCGGTATCATGACAGGTGAGGATGCCATTGAATTTATGATGGCAGGTGCCACAGCCGTCAGCGTGGGCGCCGGTAATTTCTTTGATCCGTATGCTACGGAAAAGGTGATTGCGGGTATTGAGGAATATATGACCCGGTATGGCGTAGAGGATATTCACGAACTCATCGGAGCAGTATCATAAAGTTAAGTATATTCCGTTTGCTGCCTTCATATAGTATTTATAAGCAGTACTTGTATGGAGGTAGCAAAAGTGGAACTGATCAAAAAAAACATACATATGGATCGTATCAAGTGCCAGAGTGCCGCGCAGGTATCCCTGGAAGAAGATATTAACATTCCGGACAACAGGCCCGATGTGAGCAGTATCATCTTAAAGAAGGCACAGATACAGATAGAAGAAGTCAAACCTACGGAGGATCATGTAAATGTCAGGGGAAGACTTCTTTTTTGGGTGCTTTATGAGACCAGGGAAGAGGGACAGAAATTAGTATGCATCGACGGACGGATTCCCTTTGAGGAACAGATTTATCTGGAAGGAGTCCGTGGAACGGATGCAGTCAGTGTAAAATCCGTACTGGAGGATCTGACGGTAGGGACGATCAATTCCCGTAAACTGTCCATACAGTCTCTTTTCACGCTGAAGGCACGGGTGGAGGAACTGTATGATGAAGAAGCACCGGTGGATCTGTATTTTGAAGAGGGCAGTAAGTCTTTGGAATTTCGAAAGGACAAAATACAGACTGCTGCCATAGGTATCCAGAAAAACGATATCTTCCGTATCCGGGAAGAGATTACCCTGCCACAAAATTTTCCCAATATCTTTCACATCCTCTGGGATGAAGCAGAGCTTATGGGCGTGGAGTTTAAACCCATGGGAGAAAACATTCTGGTACAGGGAGATGTGCATGTATTTGTCCTTTATGAAGGAGAGGGAGAAAATACGCCCATCCGTTTTTATGAAACTACCATTCCCTTCAGCCAGACACTGGAATGCCACGGCTGCAGGGAAGATATGATCGGGCAGATTACTTATGAGATCGGACATAAAGAGCTGGAGGTCCGTCCCGATTTTGACGGAGAAGAAAGAATGCTTGCCTTGGAGATGGTAATGGACATTGCCATCAAGCTGTACGAAGAAGAGCTGCTGGAGATGGTTTCCGATGTATACGGCGTCAACACGGAAGTGGAAAGCAGCGAAAAAGAAGTGGGACTCAGACAGCTTCTTATGAAAATCGCCGGAAAGAGTAAGGTAACCGACAGGCTGCGCCTGAATGATGAAAAGGAACGGGTTTTACAGCTGATTTACAGTACAGGGGAGGCGGTAGTGGACCGGACGGCCGTTACCGAAGAAGGAATTCTGGCAGAGGGTTCTCTTAATGTGCAGGTATTTTACATCACGGGAGATGATGCCTCGCCTTACCACAGCATCAAAGGTGCGATTCCCTTCAGCTATACTCTGGAAGTGCCGGATATTCGTCCTACGGATGAGTTTTCCCTGCAGGTTTGTGTGGGCCCCCTGCAGGTGGTGATGGTGGACAGTGAGGAGATGGATGTCAAAGCGGTACTGGATTTTCAGGCAATCTGCTTCCGGACGCTTCCGGTGACACTGATCACGGATATGAAATGTACGGAGCTTGACATGGATAAAATAAGCGATCTGCCGGGCATGGTGATTTATACCGCAGCAAACGGGGATAATCTGTGGAATATCGGCAAACGATATTATGTGCCTGTGGAAAGAATCAAAGAAATCAATGAACTGAATTCAGATGAGATCAAACCGGGAGACAAACTGCTGATCGTGAAAGGAATGTAAGCAAAAACAGGGCAGGTGCCTGCCCTGTTTTCCATTTCAGTTAAGATGTTTCATAAAGACCTCGTGCAGTTTCGGAAAGGCGGGGTCAAAGGAAACAGATCTGTCAATCCATTTCCCAAAGAAGGCAATTAACGGTGTGTTGAGCACTGTGGCGAGAAGTGTACCGATACCGATCATGGAAAAGGAAAACTGTCTGAAGAAGACAAACATCATGAGCATGGCAACTAACAGGGAGGAAATGTCATAGATCCATTTTACCTTGTGCATATTGGCATGTGTTTTTTCGGTGATTTCCTTCACCACAAGTTCATAAGCCTGCTGGGGCAGATAAGTGCGCAGGAAAAGGGCAATGGAAAAAGCACAGATGAGAAGTCCTGCAGTGCAGGCAAGAATGCGCTGCCACAAAAGCGGATAGATACTGTCTCCGAATATGAGCCGCCAGAAATCCAGACAAAGACCATAGAGGACAGCCGTCACAAAGGCAAGGGGATATTTCCATTTAAAACGTCGTAAAAATAAGCTTAAAAGAATGATGAGAAGCCCCTGGAAGGAGTACTCTACCATGCCAAAGGTGCAGAAAGGAAACAGCGTGGAGAGCTTCAGATACAGAATATAGGCAGGTGCTGCCACCATGGATACGCCAAAGCCGGAGTTGGCTGACAGACAGACTGCCAGGGAACACAGAATTACGGCAACCACGTAAGAGAGTTCATTACATCTGGGTATTTTCATAAGAAAACCCTACCTTTCCGTTCATCGTAATCATATGAAAAAAGTATACCATACTTTGCGAAAGATTGACGAAAAACTCTAAATTGTATATAA
>JBJFCA010000119.1:0-3385 GCA_051888725.1 Lachnospiraceae bacterium | reverse complement strand
GCCCCCTGCAAGGGCGAAATACACAGAGTACAAATCGAAGATTTGTGCGATGGGTGTATTTCGCTCTCAAACGCCGAGGGCTTGTGAGAGAAGTCCGGCTCCTGCCATTTGTTCCCTCACACAGCTTTCTCCTTAACCATATTTACAGGAGCGTGCCACGCTCCTGTTATACACACCGAAGGGAAAAATCTACCATCGAAAATCCCGATGCATTCCTACCTTATCCAGATACTTCTGCCGTGCCTTTTCCCGTTCTTCCTCAGTTGGTGCAGTCTTATATTTTGTATATAGCTCCCGCCTTACCATAGCTTCCAGTTTGTCCTCCAATCCCTTCTTAATCTCCGGCAAAACATCATCTATTTCCACCAAGTGATACTTCAAAAGTGCGAAGAACAGTTCCTCGGAAATTTGTATGTTTTTCAATCTATCAATCCATCCTTTCCATCAAGACCGCAACAACGTAATGTCTATGAATTTTGCAACCTTGCAAGGTTTATCTCCGCAAATTCTATATAGTCTGCATTGTTGCATTCTTCCCTTAAATCTGCTTTATCCTATCCAATTCCCAATACCATGAATTATTGATTTTCTTTGCTCTAATGCCAAGCTCCTTCTTTGCATTTTCCAATGTCCTCTTTGAAATTCCCTGCTCATCAGCTATAACAAAAATTTCATTGCTCTGTACTGCGTTTGATGTTTCTGCCAATTCCCGAAGCAATTGTTTTGCCTGTTCCATTTTATTTGCTTTTGGTGCAATACCGCCAAGCACTTCATCTGCTGTAATTTCATAATCACCAAGCCACTTAAAACCGTTCTCGGACAATTCAAAAGCTTTTGGGTGTCCGAACTGTGCCAGATTGTTTTTTATCTGAACAACAGCTCGGATATTCGGCTCTCCTTCCACTCTGCCCACCAGCAATACACTTCTTGCTACTGCAAAGAAATCTATGGAACCCATGCCCCGGTAAGCGGCTTTGTTTCCGGCTGCTTTATTCATATGACCGATAAGAACAATTGCATATTTATATTTTTCTGCTAAAGCTCCCAGTTTCTTTGTCATGCCCCTTGCTTCATTCGCCCGGTTCATATCCATGCCACCACCCAGATAAGCCTGTATCGGGTCTAAAATCAACATCCTTGCTCCGGTCTGTATAATGGCTTCTTCCAGCCTTTCATCTGCCATAGAAAGAGACTTGTCGCTTTCATCAATTACGACTATCCTCTCACAATCTGCACCTGCCTTTTCAAGCCTTGGCTTTACTGTATCAGCAAGCCCGTCCTCAGCAGTCTGATAAATAATGTTCATTGGTTCCGTCAGCTTCATAGCATCATCTAATCCCTCTCCTTTGGATAACTTGGCTGCAATATTTAATATCAAGGTTGTCTTTCCATCTCCCGGATCACCTTGTACGATTGTCAGCTTTCCATAAGGGATGAATGGATACCAAAGCCACTCAATCTCCTGCGACTGTACTTCTGACATCTTAATCATTTTCAGTTCTGTTTTCTTTTCTTCCATAAAGTCCTCCGTTTCCTAAAATCTCGTTGTCACACGGAAGAACCTCTGTTATACTTATGCTGTGATTACATAGGTAACAGAGGTTTTCCTGTTATCACAAGTCCTATCAGTTGCCGCTGTTAGGGCTTTTTTCTTTTTCAAAATCCAGCATATCCGCTACTTTTCTTTGTTGGTTCGGATATAAGTGCCCATAAGTATTTAATGTGATACGAATGTCCTTATGCCCCACTCTTTCCTTTATCAAAATAGGCTCAACACCTTTATTGATTAAGTACGCTACATGAGAATGTCTCAAATCATGAACCCGAATTTTCTTTACTCCGGCTTTCTCCATCTGTCTTTTCATCTTATGTTGCACTGCTTCCTGCACAATAGGGAAAAGTCTTTCATTCTCAGGCATTCCGTAATGCCTATCTACAAAATCTTTAATCTCTTGCTTTAAGAATTCTGGTATCTCTACAACACGGACAGATTGCTTGGTTTTAGGCTCAGTAATAACATCCTGCCTTTCGGTCCGATAATAGGTCTTTGTAATACTAATCTGATTTCTGTCAAAATCAATATCCTTTGGAGTAAGTGCCAGTAGTTCTCCGATTCTGCATCCAGTCCAGAAGAGGATTTCAAAGATGAGATAGTATCTCGTGCCTGGTTCCATTGTCTGTATGAATTTCTGATATTCATCTACCGTCCAAAAATCCAGACTCCGATTATCTGAACTTCCCATTCTCTTTACTTTCTTACAGGGATTTGCGTGCAAGTCGTAAATCTTTGATGCATGAGTATATAAGCTGGTTAATTGATTTTGTATCATTCTCAAATAGGCTTCTGAAAATCCCTTTGTCTGCATTTCGTTCTGCCATTGTATAATCTGCCCTGCGGTTATCTCGCTCATCATCTGATTACCGAAATATGGAACAATATGTTGCTCCATCATATACCGCTTGTTCTTCATGGTGCGTTCCTTCAGCTCATTCTGCTTATCCTCAAAGTAAACTTCCATGAATTCACTTAACTTCATATCCATGCTTCTGCTGTTATTCAGCTTCTTCTGGCGCTCATACTCAAGAGCTTCTCGCTTTGTCTCAAAACCTCTTTTTCTTCGCTTTTTCTTTTCGCCCTTAGCATTTGTCTCAAACCATTGGGCTGTCCACTTCTTAGTCTCTTTTTCTTTGTATGCCATACTGCTCTCCTTTCCTATCCTACTGATAATTCGTAGCCATACATCTTTTTCGCCCAATACGCTCTTGGAATTCTTCCAGCCATTGTGATATATCCAACTCTTCATTCATGCTTTTTACCAGCTTGTACGCATGAGATTTGGAACAATTCAATTCTCGGGCTACATCATCGGCACTCATCATATATTGATAATTCGCCATACATTCGTCCTCCCTTCCATACTTTGAATCTCGTTACATTTCTTGTATTTGTTTTGTGTACGAATTTCGTACATTCATATTATCACTACACATTTCCTTTGTCAAGACTTCGTAATTATATATTTACGATATTCGTATATACTATTTTTGAAAATTACTCTTTTATGGCTTTCGAATGTGTGCTATGATAATAATTAGATTTATGCAATTCGTAAATTTTCAATTTATGAAAACAGGAGGCTTCAATGGGAGACGGTAAGAAACTGAAGGAAATACTTGACAGTAAAGGCACGAATGTCCGCCAGATTGCAAAAGCAACCGGTATCAGTGCCACAACACTTTATTCTATTATTCAAAAGGATTCTAATATCCGATTTGACTTTGCACTTAGACTGGCAAATGAATTAGAAATTGACGTGAATGAGATATGCTCTGCCAGTCCCTTTTCCGGTGCAATCACAGAAGAAGAAATATATCCTACATTACC
>JBJFCA010000118.1:0-3400 GCA_051888725.1 Lachnospiraceae bacterium | reverse complement strand
TCTGGTCATAGAGTTCGAACTTCTCCTTAAGTGCTCTGACAGCCAACGGTCTGCGATTGAGAATCCAGTAGTAACTAAAATCACCAAAAGCAATAACCTTTTTGCCTGTTGCACTGTTAGGCATAAACTCTGAAATGTACACAGGCTTACCGAGAATGGTGTCCATACCTTCCTGCCATAAGTAATTGCCGTTCTCGTCCTTAAGTTTACGAATGGCAAGTGCTGTCTCATCATTCATAAGCCACACTCCATGCTTACGATGTTTTGCCTTTACTGACATATAAAGGTTAATGACATCATCGAAAGTAATGTCAGTTGTGGTAACTCCTGTCTCTGCACCCAATGTATCGTTCAAAATACCCACAGGCTGACTCTCTCCCGTTCCATTAATAAAGAGATTCTCTTCTGCTCTGCCAAAGACCTTTGCAAAACGCTTTGGAAGATGTTTCTTGATATCAAACGCATTATCAGTAACAAATGCATTCGCTACTTTTACGAGTGACACCACCTTATGAGCCTCTGTCTTAATTCTCGTAAAATCATCTGCCAAATCCGATACATTGATAGATTCTCCTTCCGGCACACACGCAGCCACATCGTCTGACGCATACGCAAGCACGGTATTGTTGGATGAAGATACATTGATACTTGTTGCAAACTGACGGAAGAAACTCTCCTTTTCAAGTTCAGCCATATACTTACGATTACTATCGTAAGGAAGCGTAAACATATCTGTTGCTGTTCTTCCACCCTTAAGTCTCTCATAGTCTGCCGACTTGCCTCTCATTGCCTTGTTCCAAAATTCTGTAGCATAATCCTTGCCACTGATTGTAATTTCATCAATACCCATTGCTGTTCCCTCCTGCGATAAATTGTTATATGAAATTGATTCTGTACCCATAGTTAAAATCTCCTCTCTCTACTCTTAAGCAACAATTCCATTGCATCCTCGTATGGTGTTGCTCCTTCAAAAGTTACTGTACAATTAGCCTTTACAATCTCATAAATTAAAGACCATTGCTGCGTTGCCTGTTTCATGTAACTCTGACTCATACTCACATACGGAGATGTGATAGCCTGTCCTGTTGTAGGGTGCTTTGCTAAAAAACCGTACTCTGAAATTGCCTCTTCACACTGAATCCAACGTGCAAAACTCATTGCATATTCCTCCACAATTGCAGGTACGAATAAATGGTCACACTTACATTCAATAAGCCATCCCCAGGTAGTGTTATAGATTTGCTCGGCATATAATGGCTTGCCGTTTTTTTGTTTTGCCTTGATGTAATCATTTGGCTTTGGAATATCTGCACCTTCGTATGTAGAAGGTGCAGGTATTACCTTTATTGGTTTGTATCCGGGATTACCATCAGCTAACTTTTCCGATAATGCTTTTCTCGGTCTGCCGCCAGTTCCCGGCATAGGTCCTCTTTTTCCCATATTTTTTCCTTTCCGGGGTTTATACCCCTAAAACTTATGAAAGTTATTTACACGAAGGGGCGGCACCGTTGCCCTGCCATAAAAATTACAGAGATTCTGACCGCCCCTGGGGTCACCCTATCGTGCTATACTGTGATGTTGCCACTTGGCTTTGTCTTCAAACCTCTTGCATTGCAAAATGAGGTAAGGTCTTCCACATCCATAAGATCCAGTGATGTGTGTCCGCCACTCATATGGAAGTGTGGCTCTTTAGTAAATTCCAGCCTGATATCGTCTGGTGTGTAAAGCACAATCTTGTTGTGAAGTTTGAAGTGTTTTTCAAAATAATCCTGTGTAAACATTTGCATTTCCTCCTAATTCTCTGTTCTATCTGCATATTCTTTACTGATACAGTAGCCGATTGCCTCGGCACGGGTTTTGTAGTACATCTCCTGCGAACCATCAATCACATAGTAATGAGGTGGTTCTGCCGACTTGCTCATGAACACTCCGACAAGTCTGTTATCGGGTTTCATGTACACCCGGATGCACTTGTACTTTTCTGTGTCACAATCGCCGGGGCGTAAATGTAACTCCTCTACGCTTCCCCAAATCTTGACCATAGGTCCTTCCTCCCTTCTTGCATTTTCACAATCGGGGCATTTTGTGGCTAGTTCATATGATGCTTTCTATATTTATTTTTTCTATAGAATTTACCATTATGAGTAGCCACAGTTTGCCCCTAGCTTAAGAAATCCACCTTAAGCCTGTATCCAATAAGCATTGTGGTTTTCTCACCACCAGCTTTCGGACGCTTTCTGACTACTTTTCCGAACTTGCGTAACTCCTGATTGAAGTTTCTGCTGTTCTCGGAGTAGCAGCCGTTCTCATCACACCATCTTCGGTATTCATCGTAGACCTGTGATGTTCTGACCTCTGCGGTACCATCTTCGATAAGCCTGTCATCGGCAAACTGCGTAACCTTGTCACTTTCGTGGTAGTATGCTGCAGTTGCCTCAAGAACTGATTTCGGTGGTTGCAGACCTTCCTTCTGTAAAAGTGCATATCCTTCCAGTAACCAGTTGAGAACTGCACTTTGTACTTCCGGTTTTCTGAATTCTGCCTTTAACCCTTTATCCTGTTCCCAAGGTTCAAAATGTCTCTCAAAGGGCACTATCAGAACTCTGTCACTTGTAAACACTGTCATATCCGTAATTACAGGCAGATAGTTGGTATTCACATATAGCTTGAACTGTGGTCTGAAATCAAAACTGTTCTCATGCAGAAAACGTGCATTCAAGGTATCACTACCCGTCATCGTTTTGACCTGTGCTGCGTTAAGCAGAAGTCCTCTGCCCGGCTCGGATATATTGGCAAATCGTATGCCTGCAAGTCTTGCGATATCTTCCGAAGGATTCTGGCTGTTAGGGTTATACTTAGTCGCTATGGTTTCCGGTCTTACTGTCGCTCCATAATCACCAAGCGTGATAAGAACGGTCTCCATAAGAGTTCCCTTACCATTTCTTGTGGTTTCACCAAAGTAGAAGAACATACACTCAAACCTTGTATCACCACTCAAACCATAGCCTAATGTCTTCTGAAGGAATCTCGCCCTGTCCTTATCCTGACAGGTAATCTCATCGATGAATTTCTCAAAGCGTTCCGACCTTGCAGACGGCACATATTCCACGGGCGAGATTTTGGTAACGAAGTCATCTGCTCTGTGTTCTCTGAAAGTTCCGTCCCTCAAATCAAGCGTTCCGTTCTTACAGTTGAAGAGATAACTATCTGCATCAAACTTCTCAATCGGCACCGGGTACACGCTTTGAGCATCACTAAGATAGACCGAACGATAACCTCTCTGTTGCCACTTTCTAACAACATTCTTAATGAAGTTGTTTCGTACATCTTCATCCTTGATAGTCACAGAATGAATAAGCAGTGCATCAGCCAAATCTTTAGCAAGTTCCATAGCCTTAAG
>JBJFCA010000117.1:0-3405 GCA_051888725.1 Lachnospiraceae bacterium | reverse complement strand
TATTCCTTCGGTTATATTGCAGGGTGGAGCAGTGGCAAGGATATGAAGGAACTGAAATCTTCCCTGGACACCATACGAAAGACAGCATCGGAGCTTATTACAGGAATTGAGGGAGCGTTAAGGGAATTGCAGCTTAATCGTGAGATGGAGCAGGAACAGAGTAAAGAGTGTATTCTGCTGATACAGAATGAAGATCTGACGGAGTTCAGCCTTGTAAATGTCCGTGGAATGGATACGCAGGAGCTTGTGGCTGCTCTTTCTAACATGAGTGAGGATGATAAACCCAACATACAGGCATACTTGGAAAGTAAAGGTGCATGGACTACAGAGCTCGGTAATGAGAAATCAAGAGAATTTGAGGAATATCATCACCTTGATGTTCGTTACAATCTTGATACGGATGAGGTTATTGATGTAAAAGCAAAAATAGCAGAGCAGATTGACAGTAACCTTTCTGCTATGGAACAGGCAGAGCAGCTTATCAATCAGTTGGAAGCGGAGAAAACCATATTTACATCAGATGAGCGAAACTTGATTGTGAATTATGCTTATAAGCTTGATGATATGGACAAGACAAGGGAGCTTGCAGAAAAACTGGCATATCAGCTTGAATATGCACAGCAGGATGTGGGTCTGACTATTATCGATGCACAGGCAGAGATTGATGCACTTCCAGACCCGATGATTGGTATGTCTGAAATGCGTGAGTACGGTTATACATGGAATGAAATGCTGCCACTGACGCAGGAGAAAGCATTGGAATTATTTGACCATGATTTGCCCGTGTATCTGTTACACAATGACGGTTCGGAAAGTACGGTAGAAGATAGAAAACAAATTATGGAGCATGAAGGAATTTTTGGCATTGAAAAAGGCGATTGGGAAAATGAAAGAAAACTTCGTTCTATGCAGGCTGAACTTTCGGACAATGAAATAAATAAAGAAGCACAGCTTTTGTACGGCAGCTCTGACAAGTACGGTATTTATCAGTTGAAGCATAATCCGGAGTTGGATCATCTGCGGTTTGAAGGCACAGAGTCTTTAAAGCGTATGGGTATTACAAAGGACAATTTTGATGTTATCAAGCCGGAAAATTATGAACTGATTTATGTAGGAGAGCTGTCTGAATTGCAAGAGCAGACACAGGGCGAAACACTGGAAGCAATCTATGAGAAATTCAATATAGCCCACCCAGAGGATTACAGAGGGCATTCCCTGTCTGTCAGTGATATTGTGGTCCTGCATCAGAATGGGGAAAATAGTGCCCATTTTGTGGATTCTTTTGGATATACCGGACTTCCTGATTTCATGCAGACATTGGAAGGAGTCAAAGAGCAGGAAGCAGAGATTGACACCTCTGGACAGGATGTCCATAAGTCAGAGCCGGAGAAACAGGAGCAGGAAACTTCGGACAACACGTTGGAAGATGGGGATGAAATCATTGACCTTGGTGATGAAAAGGAACAGGTGCTTGCAGATATGAAAAAGTCCTTGGAGATTGGGGAAGAAACCGAACTTGCCTTTCAGATTGCAGACCGCTATATCAGTATCCAAGAGGTGGATGGAGGCTATGATTATTCCATTATGGGAGCTGATTATAAGGAGATTGACGGTGGAGTTTATGACAATCCGGATGTGACAATTAGGGAGGCACTGACAGACATCATAGACGATTTGAAATCTGCTCCAGACCATAACGGAGCGAAAGGGAGTATTAAGGAAAAGGATGAGCTGATACCGATTGATTATGATGGATTGATGGAAAAGGTTGAGAAAGCCAATGAAGTTGTACCAAAAAATCAAGAGAGCAGCATCATAACGGATTTCAGGGCAAAGACCAATGAATTGTTCCATGACATTAGTGAAATGAATCCGGCAGAAATAGAAGAAACGATAAAATGCCATGTACAGGCAAAGATTGATGAGTATGATATGGATGCCACAATCATTGATGCAGTTGTTGTAGGAAGCAGGTGTAGAGGTTTGGAGAAGGACAGCTCTGATCTTGATGTGGTAGTGGAACTTTCCACGAATGAGAGAGAGGATGATTTATTCAATGCGTTTAATGAGGACGGGTTACATATCGGTGAGGTAAAGGTTGACATCAATCCGATTACTGCCCAGCGTACCGGAACACTGGAAACGTATCTGCCACAAGCTGAGGAGTATCTGGAGAGCATCAGGCAGGAAAGGGAGCAGGAGATGGCACAACAGATGCAGACACAGGGCGAAATGGAGAAAGAAGAGGTTGAAGTAACATTGATGGTATCCGAGTGTGGAGAGTTTCATAATTTGGGTGAGTTTTATGAGAATATTCCCACAGTAGAGGAAGCAATCGCTATCTGGAAACAAATACCGCCAGAACGAATGCATGGCATTCCTGCAATCGGCATCAATGTTCACAGACCGGGCGAAGAAAGCTATATGGATGATGAGGTTGATTTGTTATCGGGTAACCGGATTGATTTGGAGATATTAGAACATATCCCAAGCATAACCAGTGAACCGAAGGCTATGGAAGTTATTGCAGAGCTTGTAGCAAAGTTACCGGAAATGGAGATAGATGGTGTCATGTATGAGGATATGGAAGCAAAGGTATGGGAGAAACGTATGCCGGATTTGTCACCTGCAGAACAGCTTGCTGTGGAAATTGACCGTTTCAGCCATGATTATGATATTTATTCCTACCGCAATAATAACCCAAATATGACGGAAAGTGTGTCAGAGATTTCCGAGATGATAGTTCAAGGGAATACGGAGCCTATTACAGACTGGTTGAACGAGGTTATTTCCGAGGGAGCTTTGCAGGATGAAATACAAAGGGCAAAAGTATTGCTGGAAAAATTGGCTGAATACAAGCCGCTTGCCAAGATTGAAGAAATGGAAGAACAAAATTATAACATGATTGACAATGTGCTGAATAATGGTGCAGAGAAAGCACAGAGGGAAGCAAACAAAAAGGATCAGGAACAACCTGCGGTAAAAGTTTCCTTAAAAGCTCGATTAGCTGAGAAAAAAGCACAGGTAGCTGGTTCTGGACAGGAACATGAAGTACAGGAAAATACAAAGAAAAATCAAAGGGAAGTATAGAAAAGCATAGCAAATTTATGGTAGTAGAATAAAGAATAGCAGGGCAAGGAAATTTCCTGCCCTGTTTTTGAGTTTACGAAAAAATTCTTTAAATATAGAATTTTTTTTATTGCTTACTCTATTAATAATATTAAGTATAGCAACTTATTATGTATATAGATTAAAAGAAATAGGGATTTTAAAGTTACATGGATGGAGTAATAGAAAAATTTCTTTTAGACTACTTTTTAAGTTGTTAATCCTTTCGTATTTATCTAGTTTATTCTTAGTAATACCATTTAGTATATATATTGTTATAAGTGATGTTAGCAAAAT
>JBJFCA010000116.1:0-3431 GCA_051888725.1 Lachnospiraceae bacterium | reverse complement strand
AAACGGAAGATATTTATATATGTTCCAATATGCACTGGCTGTTCCGGAGGAAGGCGATTTTTATGTAATTGCGGAAATATTTGAAGATTCTGCCCAAATCCAGTCCAGGACAGGCTCCGTATTTGCCATAAATATCTATACAAATGAATATTTTAAAATGTCAAGAGGTGCCCTGGATAATTATATCCTGGAACCTTACAGATAAATTTATAAAAGAAGAGGTGCGAGATGTTTAAGATTTTGAAAGCTTCGGAACTGACAACCAACATTTTTCTGATGGAAGTACAGGCAGAAAGAATTGCAAAAAACTGTCTTCCCGGACAATTTATTATTGCCCGTAAGGATGAGGCAGGCGAGAGGATTCCCCTTACAATCTGTGATTATGACAGAGAAAAGGGTACCATTACGATTGTATTCCAAATCGTAGGTGCCTCCACGCTTATGATGTCTTCCTTAAAGGCCGGCGATTATTTCCATGACTTTGTGGGACCTTTAGGATGTCCTTCAGAGCTTACAGGGGAAACGACCGAAGACTTAAAGAAGAAAAAAATTCTGTTTGTTGCCGGCGGCGTAGGTACAGCTCCTGTTTATCCGCAGGTGAAATGGCTGCATGAGCAGGGAGTAATGGCGGATGTGATTGTGGGTGCCAAAACGAAGGATCTGCTGATTCTGGAAGAAGAGATGAAAGCAGTAGCCGGAAATTTATATATTACAACGGACGATGGTTCCTATGGAAGAAGCGGTATGGTAACACAGGTCATTAAGGATCTGTATGCAGAGGGAAAACAATATGATCTCTGTGTAGCAATCGGTCCCATGATTATGATGAAGTTTGTGTGTATGCTGACAAAAGAATTGAACCTGAAAACGATTGTAAGCTTAAACCCTATTATGGTAGACGGTACCGGTATGTGCGGCGCCTGTCGTGTCAGTGTAGGCGGTAAGACAAAATTTGCATGCGTTGACGGGCCTGAATTTGACGGACATCAGGTTGATTTTAACGAAGCAATGATGAGACAGCAGATTTATAAAACGGAAGAAGGCCGTGCGTACCTGAAGGCAAAAGAGGGTGATACCCACCATGGCGGATGCGGCAATTGCCAATAAGATATCGGAGGAGAGAAAATGGACGTTTTGAAGAAAGTACCCGTTAGGGAACAGGACGCAAAAGAGCGTGCTGCAAATTTTGAGGAAGTATGTCTTGGTTATAACAAAGAAGAAGCAATGGAAGAGGCCAACAGATGCATTGGCTGTAAAAATGCACAGTGTATCAAAGGCTGTCCTGTAGCAATCAATATTCCTGAATTTATCAATCATGTTAAGACCGGTGATATCGAGGGCGCTTATCAGGTAATCAGCGAATCTTCCGCATTGCCTGCTGTATGCGGCCGTGTATGCCCTCAGGAAAGCCAGTGTGAAGGAAAGTGTATCCGAGGCATCAAGGGAGAACCGATTTCCATCGGTAAGCTGGAGCGTTTTGTGGCAGACTGGGCAAGAGAACATGAAATCAAACCTGAAGGCGCAAGCAAAAAGAACGGTAAAAAGGTCGCAGTCATCGGTTCCGGTCCGGCCGGCCTTACCTGTGCCGGAGACCTTGCCAAAATGGGATATGACGTTACAATCTTTGAAGCATTGCATGAACCGGGCGGCGTACTTGTTTATGGTATTCCCGAATTCCGTCTTCCCAAGCAGGCTGTCGTTGCAAAGGAAATTGAAAATGTGCTTTCCCTTGGCGTAAAAATTGAAACGAATGTCGTGGTTGGCAAGTCGGTTACCATTGATGAACTGATTCAGGATGAGGGATTTGAAGCGGTGTTTATCGGTTCCGGAGCAGGTCTTCCGAAATTTATGGGAATTCCCGGTGAAAATGCCAATGGAGTATTCTCTGCCAATGAATATCTTACCAGAAGCAATTTGATGAAGGCCTTTGATGAAAATGCAAACACACCGATTATGAGAGGCAAAAAGGTAGCTGTCGTAGGCGGCGGTAATGTTGCAATGGATGCTGCCAGAACTGCATTAAGACTTGGTGCGGAAGTGCATATCGTGTACCGCAGAAGCGAAGATGAGCTTCCTGCCCGTGTGGAAGAAGTACATCACGCAAAAGAAGAGGGCATCATTTTTGATCTGCTGACCAATCCTGTCGCTATCCTGGAAGATGAAAAGGGTTGGGTAAGCGGTATGAAATGTATCCGCATGGAACTGGGTGCACCGGATGAATCCGGCAGAAGACGCCCGGTAGAAGTAGAAGGCTCGGAATTTGTCATGGATGTTGATACTGTAATTATGTCTCTGGGAACCTCTCCCAATCCGCTGATCTCTTCTACCACAGAAGGGCTTGAAGTCAATAAGTGGAAATGTATTGTTGCAGCGGAAGAAGACGGCAAGACATCCAAAGAAGGTGTATATGCAGGTGGTGATGCGGTAACCGGTGCCGCAACCGTAATTCTTGCCATGGGGGCCGGTAAAGCCGGTGCAAAGGGCATTGATGAGTATCTGAGGAACAAATAAAGGATTTTCCACATAGGAGGAAATGCTTATGCCTTGGTGTCCAAAATGTAAAAATGAGTATAAAAAAGGTGTCAAAATCTGTGCGGACTGCGGATGTGAGCTGGTAGAAGAGCAAATCTTACAAAAGCCGTTAACCTTTGGGGAAAAAGAGGATATGGAAGCACTTGCCGACTTTCTTACGTTTCATAAAATAACAGACGCACATATTGAATTTGACGAAAATGAACAGGTTTACGAGTTGTTTGTTCCGGAAAAAGACCTGGAGCTGGCAGCTAAATTAAGAAGTGTCTATGTTCAGGAAATCAGTAAACGCATGAAGGATGAAAAGGAAGAAGAGGAATCGCCCATAAAACCTTCTGCTCTTTATGAAAATAATGCATCTAAAGCAGAAGAAAACAAAAGCAGTGCCTATACGCTTTTGTTTGTGGGCATTATCGGCTCCATTCTGGTATTTTGCGGTATTTTCGGCATTTTACCTATTCGTCTGGGTGCAACTTCCAAATACATGCTCTATGGTATTATGGGAGTCATGTTCCTTCTGTTTATTGTCATGGGACTGATATCCATGAAATCCTATCATGTTTTTGCAAAAAAGGCGGAATCTGAAAATACCATACGGGATTCCATCAAAAAATGGTGTAAAGAGACAATTAATGCTGAAGAACTTGATAATGAGTTATTTTCCGACGGAGAGGATCTGCCGGAAGAAGAAAAATATTTTAAGAGAACTGCACTTCTTAAAAATAAGATTTCCAATCAGTTCTTAAATCTGGATGAAAGCTTTTTGGACAGTCTGGCAGATGAACTATACGAAGATATTTTTACTTGAAATTTTTTAAAAAAGGTAAGGCGGATAAGATTTCATCCGCCTTTACTTACGTTCTGAAACATGTTATATTAGTAAAATGAAAATTACAATT
>JBJFCA010000115.1:0-3463 GCA_051888725.1 Lachnospiraceae bacterium | reverse complement strand
CGATTTGTGCACAGCCCGTTTTTGTCATGACGTGAGGGTCAGGAATTGACATGGTAGGACAGCCATTTTCCCTGTCTGTAGCGGATGATGCCGGCGAGAGCGGTGATGACCCAGGTCAGGCCGGTTGCAAACCACACCGAGCGGATGCCAATCGGGAAAACGATGACCAGAAGCAGGGAAAAGCCCACACGACCTATTACCTCCACAACACCGTTAAACATGGCATAGAAAGCATCTCCTGCACCATTTAACAGACCTCTGGTAATATAAATCATACCTAACGGGAAGAACATCAGGCTGGTGATCCGAAGTCCCATGGCACCGATCCGGATGACTTCGGCATCGTTAACAAAGCAGCGAATCATGAACTCACCTGCACCGTAGCAGGCAAAAAGCATGGCAACACTGATGACGACGGCAATCCAGATACTTTTCCGGAAAGCAGTTTTTACACGGTCCTTTTTACCGGCTCCCATATTCTGCCCGGTAAAAGTGGAAACCGCACTGCCCAGGGAATTAAAAGGCTGCTGTACCAGTTGTTCAATACGGGACGTGGCAGTAAAGGCACTTACAACGGCCTCTTCAAATCCGTTTACCACGCGCTGCAGGATGACACAGGAAATGGAAATCAGAATACTCTGGGCAGCTAACGGCAGGCCGATGTGGAAGCATTTCAGGGAGATATCTTTATTAAATTTCAGATGTTCCTTTTTTAGTTTAAAGTACGGGTTTTTCCAAAATCCGTATAACAGACTGCATATGGCGGAAATACACTGGGAAAGAACAGTTGCAAGTCCCGCACCGCAGACGCCCATACCAAGACCGACGACAAACAGAAGATCCAGCACTACATTGATCAGACATGCCACGATCAGGAAGATTAACGGTGTGCGGGAGTCTCCCAGCGCACGCATGGTCTGCGCCGCATAGTTGTAAAGAGAAACGGCAAGCGTACCTAAGCACACGATTTCAAGGTAAGTAACGGCGCCTTCTAATTGTTCGGCCGGGGTTCTTAAAAGTGTTAAAATAGGCCGCGCAAGCAGGTAACCTACAATGCTTAAGATTGCTCCGGATATCATCTGCAGATAAAAGGAATTGGCAAGTGTCTGCTTTACTTTTTCTCCCTGTCCGGAGCCAAAAAACTGTGCAATGAGAATACCCGCTCCCATGGACAGACCATTACAAAACGAGAAAAACAAAAATGTGATGGAACCGGTACAGCCGATGGAACCAAGGGCATTGGCTCCTTCGTGCTGTCCGACAATCATGCTGTCAGCCAGGTTATACACCTGTTGAAACAGGTTGCCCAAAAGCATGGGAAGCATGAACTTAAGCAGCAGGGGTGTCTCTTTTCCATGTGTCATATCCTTTACAAGTGCTGCCATAATCAAAACCTCTTTTCCGATAAGGAATTATTTTTTACAGTTCGCTCCAGGAAATCTCTTTATCCACCATTTCAAAGCGGATACTGTGCATTTTTAATCCACTCAATGCAAAGAACAGGCGGATGGATGTAAAATGGGAAAACATAGGAATTTCCTTTTCATAAGAAACCGGTTTTCCATCCGTGCCATTCCAGGTGAAAGTACTGCATGCACTGCCAAGAGAGAAAAGTGTTACGGGAATCTGGGCCAGTTCTCCCTGGTTTGAACTGGCAGTCAGTGTTACCTTATAATGAGAGGGATTGTGTACCCTTAAACCAAAGCTGTAGCTGCTGCCTCTGTCCGTACAAATATCGTTTAGCGGAAGTGTCAGATCCGTATCAATGTCGTAGAAAATGACAGGATCTTCACTTGGCATATCTTCTTTGGGACGATTGATAATTGTAACAGTTTCTGCTTCACCGGTCAACCTTTTCATTGCATGTGTGGTAAGCAGAAAACCACAGATGTTTTTAGCATTTCTCTGCAGTTCACAACGAAGAAGTGTACCACATTTCAGGCTTTCCAATGTATTGTCATCGTTCTTTTCCCCATCTGCACATACCATGTATACATCATTCTGTGCTCTTACCATGGCTGCAAAATTGGTCTTGTTGTCCGGACAGTCCCGCTCATTGATATCAGCCCACCAGTCGGTCATGGTAAAGCCCCTAAATCCCCACTCGTTTTTAAGGATAACTGTATTTAAGTCAAAGTTGCCGGCTGTCCAGAGCCCGTTCACCGGACCGTAGGTGGTCATTACGGAGTCAGCGTTTCCTTCTTTTACGGCAATTTCGAAGCCTTTTAAGTATATTTCGCGGAGCGCACGTTCAGAAGCAATGTTGTTTACAAAATGCCGTCCGGTTTCCTGATTGTTGGCACAAAAATGCTTGATGGTACCGGTGACTCCGACACTATGCAGTCCCTTTAATTCAGCCACTGCCATTTTGCCGGTAAGCAGAGGATCTTCAGAAAAATATTCGAAGTTTCTGCCATTTAAGGGATGGCGGTGAATATTCATACCCGGACCCAAGAGACAGTCTACCTTGTTGGTAATCATCTCTAGTCCCATGCAGACAAAAAGCTCTTCCACCAGCTTTTTGTTAAAGGTGGCTGCAATCATGGTACCGATAGGAAGGCTGAAAGCCTTGGTGCCACAGTCCAAACGCATACCGGAAGGCCCGTCGTCGCAACATCCGCAGGGGATACCAAATGCCGCAAGATTTTTGGAAACACCACCAAAGGCAGCAGCCGTACCGGGGGTTACCTTGGGGCTTCCCATCCCTTCTCCGCGAATGATACAGGATAGATCTTCGTCGGAAAGCTGACCGATAAATTCATCCATGGTGTGGCGGCCTTCCTTTACATCGGCAAGCGTGATGCCGAGATCTCCGGTATAGGGAATTTCGTCCGGAAGAAGAGAAAGGCGTCTGGCAGCTTCATCAACTTCTGAGAGCGGTACATCTTCCATCTCTATGCTGTAAGCCTTAGGGTCTGCTTCGGCAGAACCGGTTTGCAGGCAGGGCTTAAATCTGCGGAACGACTTAACCGGTGCCAGTGCCTGGGTCAGTCTTTCGGTAACGATCAGTGCGGGTACGTTAACGGTAAGGGAAAGGGAAGCACCTCTTACGTCGTTTCCTGCATAAAAACGGTAATCCCCGGCTTCCAGAACGTAACAGAAACGGTTGTCCGTTGCACCGGAATCATCATAGGAGGCGAGTGCTTTAACCGGCACGAAAATCTGCAGGATTTCTTCTTCGCCGGGCAGCAGTGTTTTGGTTTTCTCAAATCCGCAGAGTACTCTTGCAGGCTTTCCTAATCTGCCCTGCGGAGCTTCCGCGTAAAGCTGTACGGTTTCTTTGCCCGAGAAGGCTCCGGTATTTTTTACGGACACGTCAAATGTAAGCACACTGTCTGACGAGATGACAGCATTGTTTGCTTCGGAAGTACGGATGACCGAGAGGTCAAAGGTGGTGTAAGAGAGCCCGAACCCGAAGGGGAAGCGTACCTTTTCCCTGGCAAAGGTTTCAAAATAGCGATAC
>JBJFCA010000114.1:0-3500 GCA_051888725.1 Lachnospiraceae bacterium | reverse complement strand
TGCAGGAAAAAACTGATCGTGGAAATTATGGGAAAATACAGCAATATCATTTTCTGCGATGAAGGGGATATCATCATCGACAGTATTAAAAGGGTTTCCGGACTTGTCAGCTCCGTGCGTGAGGTGCTTCCCGGCAAACCTTATTTTGTGGCGGACACTACGCATAAAGCGAATGCTCTTGGCATATCAGAAGAGGACTTTCTTTCACTTTTAAAAGAAAAACCCATGCCTGTTTTCAAAGCATTCTATACTTCTTTTACCGGTATTTCTCCCATTATGGCACAGGAAATCTGTTACAGAGCGGGAGTGGACGGCGAGCTGCCTGCTGCAGGCCTTACCGGCGGGCAGCTTTCAGAGCTGTTTTCTGTCTGGGAAAAGATGCGTGAGGAAATCAGTCGTGCACAGTTTTCTCCCTGTATTGTATATGAAGGGGAAAAACCGGTGGAATTTGCGGCATTCCCCCTGACCATTTACCGGGATGGTGCCCACAGGATAGAAGAATTTCCCACCATGTCCGAGGTGCTGGAACAGTATTATGCAAAGAAAAACGCACTGCTGCGGATCAAACAGCGGTCCACGGATCTGAAACAGATTGTGCATACGGCACTGGAAAGAAATGTCAGGAAATATGACCTCCAGCTGCAGCAGATGAAGGACACGGAAAAGAGGGATACCTACCGGGTATACGGCGAATTGCTTCACACCTACGGATATGGCATTGCTCCCGGGGCAGAATCCATGGAAGCGTTAAATTATTACACGGGTGAGATGATTACCATTCCCCTGAATCCTACTTTGTCAGCCGCCGAAAATGCAAAGCATTACTTTGATAAATACAATAAACTAAAAAGAACCTACGAGGCATTAAGCAAGCTTACAAAAGAGGTGGAAGAAGAAATCCGCCACCTGCAGTCCATAGACGTGGCACTAAATATCGCTACGGGGGAAGAAGATCTTGTGCAGATCAAGGAAGAACTGGTGGAGAGCGGTTATATTCGGAAACGGAGCGGTGAAAAAAAACGAAAGACAGTCAGCAGACCGATGCATTATGTAAGCCGTGACGGTTATGATATCTATGTGGGAAAAAACAACCTGCAGAATGAAGAACTGACATTTAAGATGGCGGATGGCGGGGACTGGTGGTTCCATGCCAAAGGCTGTCCCGGCTCCCATGTAATTGTAAAAAACAAGGGCAGGGGAGAACTGCCGGATACTACTTTTGAGGATGCCGCCAGACTTGCTGCCTATTATTCCTCTGCACGGGAACAGAAGAAAGCAGAGGTGGATTATGTGGAAAAAAAGCAGGTGAAGAAGCCTGCCGGAAGTAAGCCCGGGTTTGTGGTTTACTATACAAATTATTCCATGATGGCAGACACGGATATTTCCGGCATCAAAGAATGTGAGGAATAAAAAGGAGAGAGTACATGCATAGCAGTTATACGGTAAGGCAGCTGTCCGGAGAGGAAATTGTAAGGATATACAATACCTGCCTTCCCGGTCATTTCCCGGCGGATGAACGAAAGCCTGTCTCCATGATAGAAAGAATGTTGTCTGAAGAAGGGTACGAAGGACTGGGGATTTTTGCAAAAGAAAAGCTGATGGGATATGCTTTTTTTGTAAAGGCACCGGAAAAGAAAACTTTACTTTTAGATTATCTGGCAGTTCTTAAAGAATACCGGAGTTCGGGTGTGGGAAATGTGTTTCTGACCCATATGAAAGAACTGTATGGACAGAAAGAGGGCATTATCATTGAGACGGAGCGGCCTGATATGGCTGTAAATGAAGAACAGCGCCGGCTGCGTCTGAGACGGAACGGCTTTTACGAAAGAAACGGCTGCAGACAGACGCCCATTACCATCAATGTGGCAGGGGTGGATTACGGAGTTTTCTATCTGGCAACAGGAAAACAGCTGCCGGACGAAAAGGTGGCTGAACACCTTGCCGGAATATATGATTATATGCTGGGAGAAAAGTATAACCGGGCTTTTTGCTTTACTTGACGAAACCCGGTATTTCCACTATAATAAGAAGAGTATGCGATAAATGGGGTAAAGTCGCATAGAAGGAAGGTATGCAAATGATTAATAGTATGACGGGGTTTGGCAGGTGCGAGCTTGTAGAAGGCACCCGCAAGTTTACGGTAGAAGTAAAATCGGTCAATCACAGATATCTGGATGTGAATATCAAAATGCCGAAGAAGCTTAACTTCTTCGAGTCTTCCATCCGGAATGAACTGAAGAATTACATGCAGCGGGGCAAGGTAGATATTTTTATTGCCTATGAAGACTGTGCAGAAACCACAGGCTGTGTGAAGTATAACAAAAAGATTGCCGAGGAATATATCGGTTATCTGGGACAGATGGCAGAGGACTTCGGTCTGGAAAACGATATCCGCACTTCCACATTATCCCGTTATCCTGACGTCTTTACTTTGGAAGATGTACAGGAGGATGAAGAAGAAATCTGGAAGGAACTGGATAAGGCCTTAAAATCCGCACTGGAAGCACTGGTGGAGACCAGACTGAAGGAAGGCGAGAATCTGAAAAATGATCTCATCGCCAAACTGGACGGCATGCTCGCCCATGTGGATTTCATTACAGAGCGTTCTCCGCAGATTATTGCTGAGTATAAGCAGAAGCTTACGGATAAGGTAAAAGACCTTTTGCAGGATGCCCAGGTGGATGAAAACCGTCTTCTGATGGAAGTGACCATTTTTGCGGATAAGGTATGTGTGGATGAAGAACTGGTAAGGCTGCGCAGTCATGTGGAAGCTACGAGACAGGCGCTGATTGCCGGCGGAAGCATCGGCAGAAAGCTGGATTTTATTGCCCAGGAAATGAACCGCGAAGCCAACACGATTTTAAGTAAGACCACTGACCTTGAAATATCCAACAGAGCAATCGAGTTAAAAACCGAGATCGAAAAAGTCCGGGAGCAGATCCAGAATATTGAATAAGATTTTCGGACGAACCCGGAACGGGAATAAGAATTAGATCCTGTCGGCTGGCAGGTATTGACAAGAAGGATACGGCATGGACAAACTGATTCATATTGGATTTGGGAATATGGTGAATACGGGAAAGATCATTGCAATCGTAAGCCCGGATTCCGCACCGGTCAAAAGACTTGTGCAAAAGGCGAAAGAAGCCGGCACGACAATTGACGCCACCCAGGGAAGAAAGACAAAAGCGGTACTGATTATGGAAAACAATCAGATCGTGCTGTCGGCCCTGCTTCCGGAGACAATAGCCGGAAGAAGCAGACAGACACAGGATACGACCGGAGGCGAAGAAAATGAGTAAGGGAATACTGATTGTAATATCCGGATTTTCCGGAGCGGGCAAAGGTACTATTGTGAAGGAACTGGTAAAATCCTATGACAATTATGCACTCTCCATTTCCATGACGACACGAAAGCCCCGGGAAGGGGAACAGAACGGCAGGGAATATTTCTTTACGGACAGGGCAGGCTTTGAAGAAAAGATTGCACAAAACGGTCT
>JBJFCA010000113.1:0-16625 GCA_051888725.1 Lachnospiraceae bacterium | reverse complement strand
TGAAATGCCTGAATTAGCTTGGGAAGGTGTTCCGTAAAATAATGCAGAAATTCAAGTTTGTCGAGAAGATAAATTTTATTTTTAGCGTTAATGCCCGTAAATAAACTACTGTTAATATGCGTTGCTTGTGGCAACGGCTCTTTTGACATTAAATGGAGGTATCAGAAACAAGGAGGCACAGACTATGCTGAACGAAAACATAAAAAATCTTCGAAAATCAAAAGGGCTCTCGCAGGAAGAACTTGCAATCAAACTTAATGTGGTAAGGCAGACTGTATCTAAATGGGAAAATGGTTTATCGGTTCCGGATTCAAATATGCTTATTTTATTGGCGGACGAGCTGGATACTTCTGTAAGTGTATTGCTTGGGGAAAACAGCTCAGACGATATAAAGACAATTGCCGAAAAATTAGAGGTGATTAATCTGCAGCTTGCAAAGAGAAGCATGGCAAGAGTTAAAACCGTTCGTTGGGTATTCATCTCATTATGCATACTAATTGTTATGCTGTTTATTGCTCTTGCAGTTATGAAAAGTTCCTATTTAGATTGGAATTACAATGATCCTGAATTAGCCGTTGCGGGAACAATCTTGCACGGGTTTGAATTTATCTTTGCAAGACTTGCGCCGATTGCTTTTCTTGCGGGGCTAAATTCATCTTATTTTCTATTTTTGCCCCAACACATGGCAATCTTCCTGATAAAAACTTATTAAATTGACTTTGGGCGGGGCAAAATTCCATTAAATCGGCAATTCTGCCCCGCCAAACACATTTTAGAACACATTTTAGAACACTTTTTCCGAAAAGGGAAAATGTTATTTGCTGCTGCGGTACTGCATGGGCGTGCATCCGTAGGTCTTCTTGAAGAGACGGTTAAAGTGTTCTACGTTCTCATACCCTACTTCTGCTGCAATTGCTTCGACAGTCTGACTCGTTTCCTTTAATAACAGTCTTGCCTTGCCAAAGCGGATGTCCCGTACGGTATCCTGGAAGGTTTTACCGGATTTCTCTTTGATATACTTGGACAGATATGGTGTGGAAAGGCTGAATTTATCGGCCAGTTCATCCAGTGTCACTGTCTGATAATGCATCCGGATATAATTTAAGATATCCACAATTCTCTCTTCCCTGCCGGAAGTAGCATGCTTGCTTTCAGCTATCTGGTTGCTTGCGGTTACAAGAGCTGCAATGGAGCTCTTAATGATATCCTCATCAATACCTACACCCCAATAGGTTTTTCCTTCATTTACCAGACCCACAAAAGCTGCTGCCTTGGAGGAAGATCCCTTGGAAATCGCATGTTCCTCATAATAAGTGAGTTCATAATCAATTCCAAAATACACCTTGATCGCATTGCTTACTGCATCCAGACGGCCGTTACCGGAGGTTTCAATCATTCTCTTTTCTTTATTCTGCTCGATGGTGATTTCTGCATGAATACCATCGTCATTCTGTTCAAAACGACAGAGCGGAATATCAAATACAGGTTTTCTCGTTACATAATGCTCTTCAAACAACTGATAAATTTCAGCCGGCGTCAGCTCTTTGTGATTTTCATCAGATGCATGCTTTACCAGATAACGAACCTCTTCCTTCATCTTTTCGGGAAGGGAAATACCAAAATTATGCTTTAAGATAAAGGCAATGCCACCCTTACCGGACTGGCTGTTAATACGAATGACATCGGATTCATATTCTCGTCCCAGATCCACAGGGTCAATGGGCAGATAAGGAACTGTCCACTTATTGCCGCTCTTACCTTCATTTCTCCATGCCATTCCCTTGGAGATGGCATCCTGATGGGAACCGGAGAAGGCAGTAAACACAAGGTCTCCGGAATACGGAGATCTTTCCGGTACTTTCATGCCGGTCAATGTTTCATAGGTTTCCCTTGTCTTCATAATATGTGAGAAGTCCAGTCCGGGATCTACTCCGTGGCATACCATATTGAGAGCCACGGTTACAATATCCACGTTGCCCGTTCTTTCTCCGTTTCCGAACAAAGTACCTTCCACACGGTCAGCTCCTGCCAGAATACCAAATTCGGCATCGCTGACACCGCAGCCTCTGTCATTGTGAGGATGTACGCTTAAGACAACGGCATCCCTGTATTTTAAGTTTTTGTGAATATATTCTACCTGGCAGGCAAAGACATGGGGCATTGCCACCTGTACGGTGGTGGGAATGTTGATGATTACCTTATGGTCCTTTGTCGGTTTCCATACATCCAGTACGGCATTGCAGACTTCTACGGCATAGTCCACTTCTGTCTGGGAAAAACTTTCCGGACTGTACTCAAAAGTAAAGTTACCGTCTGTTTCATCTGCCAGCTTCTTTAAAAGCTCAGCACCGTCAATGGCAATCTTTTTGATCTGTTCCTTATCCTTCTTAAATACCTGTTCTCTTTGCGCCACAGAAGTGGAATTGTACAGATGAATCACCGCATGGGGAGCACCCTTTACGGCTTCAAAGGTCTTACGGATAATATGCTCTCTTGCCTGTGTCAGCACCTGAATGGTCACATCATCCGGAATCATATTGCGTTCAATCAACGCCCTTACAAAATTGTATTCCGTCTCGGAGGCAGCAGGGAATCCCACTTCAATCTCCTTAAATCCGGTCTCTACAAGCATCTTAAAAAATTCCAGCTTCTCATCAAGTCCCATAGGCTCTACCAATGCCTGATTGCCGTCACGTAAATCTACGCTGCACCAGACAGGCGGTTTCTCAATGGAATCCTTCTTCACCCAGTCGTATGTCACCACCGGCGGCATAAAATAAGATTTTTGATACTTTTCCTTTACATTGGTTGTCATCTTTTTTCCTCCCTTTTTCTGTCCCAATTTTCTGAAATCATCTCCCGTTTCAAAAAAGTGCTCCGGAATGCATGGCAACACAATTCTGAAAAAGGACAAAATAAAAAATCTCTGCGAAAATGCTCCTGCATTTTCGTAGAGACGTAAAATTACGCGGTACCACTCTACTTCATGGTTAATCCATGCCCTCTTTGGCATTCCTTACTGCTTATTGCCTGCCTCCTTCTACGGTAGGCTACCCGTCCGGTCCTACACAGAAATTTCTTTCCTTCAACCGGCAGCTCCGGGGCCAGTTCCCTGTCCGCTTCGACTGCCTTGCACCAACCGGCAGTTCTCTGAAACCCACTCGCAGATACTCTTCCCTTTCAACGCTTTTAAGTGAATTATTAATTTTAATATTACGGTTTGACCTATTTTATCCGTCTTTCCCGTGTCTAAGCATCATAGTAGCACAGTTTCTGACTATATTCAAGGGTGTAATTTTAATCAATGATATTGATTTTATTTAATCAATCGAATACGACCATAGATTTTTAATCTGTGGTTCCAGTACCTCAAAAGTCCACTTTTGGGCACTTCGGTTACGGCTGTTGGGATCGTGTATAAGAAATCCCTCCTGATCATATCCATAGATTACAATAAAATGTCCCTGTGTGGTAAAATCCCCTTTTCGAACGGATGCAATGATGGGATGGCCGTTATCCAGTTCCCGTTTCATGATCGTATCATCCAGACTCGTTTCTGAAGAAACCACACCATACTCTCTGGCTGCATCCTTTAGAAAACTCCACTGTGTACCAATGCCCGATGCATAATATCCGTGCTCCATACTATAGTCTGCAAGCTTATCCGGCGTGGCAGCTTCATCCCTTGTGAGAGAAAAAATTACCATGGACAGACAGGTAGGCGCACAACCGCTGATACCGATACAGCTTTCACCATAAGGTGCATATCCCCACCTTGCATCCCATTGCAGAAAGAGCGGACTGTCTTCCTCTTTCTCTTCCTCGCTGATACCGCCCGTTACACTGCCGTCCGCCTGTGCAAATCCTGCCACAAAGTCAGCAAGCTCCGGATTATTCTGCAAAAGGTCATACAGGGTATCCTGCATGGCAGCTTTGTCTTCCTGCTGTACCGGCTCCGTGAAAAATCCCTGCCGAATGGGCTTTACATGCCGGAGTGCAAAGCATGCTGCCACAATTACAATAAGAAAAATCATGCCGATTATTCTTGTATTTCTTTTCCTCATAACATTCCCCTTTTCCAAATTTCTTAGGAAAAGTATAAGCGTTAAATTTTTACATTCACTGTATTTTTCTTTAAAAAAAGATTAAGTTGAGATATAATATCTTTGCTTTTTACAATCGAAAAGGAGAATACCATGAAACTTAAAAAATTTCTTTCTATCAGCATTCTTGCTTTGTCCATGCTGTTTGGTTCTGTCAGTCTGGCAGCGGAAAACGGCGCACAGGACAGTTCTGCTTATACCGGTAAAGAGGTTGACGTTGTATTTTTACATGATACCCATTCCCATTTAAACAGCTTTCTCACCATGGAAAACGGAAAAGCCACTGAAGTAGGGGGCTTTGCAAGCATCAAAACCCTGATTGATGAAGCAAAAGAAAAAAATCCGGACACCCTTGTGCTGGATGCCGGGGATTTTTCCATGGGAACGCTGGTACAGACCATCTATGACACCGAAGCCGCTGAGCTTCGTATGCTCGGTACTATAGGATGTGATGTCACCACACTGGGAAACCATGAATTTGACTACCGCAGCCAGGGTCTGGCGGATATGCTTCAGGCAGCAAAGGAAAGCGGGGATCCCATTCCTCCCATGGTTCTTAGCAATATTGACTGGGCATCCATGGAGGCAGAAGGTCTTTCTGACGAACAGCTGCTTTTAAAGAATGCCTTTGAGGATTATGGCATGGCGGATTACCTCGTCATTACCAAAGGAGATATTAACATAGCCGTTTTCGGTATTTTCGGTGAAGACTCCTTAGACTGCGCCCCTACCTGCGTACTGAAGTTCCGCAATGCTTCCGAGGCAGCAGCGGAAACTGTAGAAAAGATCAAAGAAAATGAATCCGTGGACATGATTGTATGTGTATCCCATAGCGGTACCAGCGAGACAGCAAAGAAATCGGAAGATGAAATTCTCGCAAAAAATGTACCGGAAATCGACTTAATCATCAGCGGACATTCCCATACCGCATTAAGGGATCCTATCCGGGTCGGAGATACTTACATCGCTTCCTGTGGAGAATACGGGAAAAATCTGGGAACCCTCTCCATGAAGCAGAAGGCAGACGGACGCTGGGAAATGGATTCTTATGTCCTGCGTGCCGTCACACCTGCCATCCCTGCAGACACTGCCGTTCAGGAAAAGATCGACGGCTTTATGGATATTGTAAATCAGTCTTATCTGTCATCCTTTGGTTACACAAATGATCTGATACTGGCGCAAAATGAAGTGGCATTTTCCACCGCATCAGATCTTTACGGTATTCATACAGAGCACAATCTTGGAAATATCCTATCCGACGCTTTCCGCATTAGCGCAGAACGTGAGGGTACCGGAGATTCCCATCCTGTGGATGCTGCGGTCGTACCTGCCGGCTGTATCCGGGATACATTCACCAAAGGCTATATTACGGTGGAAGACGTATTCAATGTATATTCTCTGGGTACCGGACCGGATGGAACAAGCGGATATCCTTTAATCAGCCTTTATCTGACCGGTGCAGAATTAAAAACCGTAGCAGAAATTGACGCATCCATATCCGATCTGATGCCTGCTGCCAGACTTTATATGAGTGGGCTTGGCTTTACCTTTCATCCGAAGCGTATGATTTTAAACCGTGTGACACAGGCTGGGCTGCTGGATGAAAACGGTCAACCGGTTACAATCAAGGACGATGAACTCTACCGCGTGGTGTGTGATCTTTACAGTGGGCAGATGCTTGGCACCATAACAGACCTTTCCTTCGGCCTGCTTTCCATAAAGCCAAAATTTGCAGACGGCACGCCTATTGAGAATTTTGAAGATGCTATCATTTATACCGCAGATGGCAGTGAACTGAAAGCCTGGGCGGCCATTGCAGACTATATCGCATCCTTCCCGGACGATAACGGCGATGGTGTGGCAGACATTCCGAACATGTATGCATCCACCGGAAGCCGTAAAATTGTCTCTGACAGCAGGAACATTATCGATCTTGTGAAAAATCCCAATAAGTATGCGGTGCTGATTGTATCCGTTGTAATTGTTCTGCTTGTCCTTATCTTCCTGTTGTTCTTCCTGCCGATCCGTGCCATCAGAAGACGCCTGAAAAAGAAGAAAGCAAAGGCTACCAGTCCGCAGAGCGATACAAAATAGACTTGCCCTGTTTGCCCGTTCTTTCCACACAGCCAACCTCCGTCAGGATATTTAATACCGTCTGGGACAGTTGTCTGGGAATATGGGCTGCCTTTGCAAATTCTGCCGAAGTAAACGGCTCCTTCAAATCATAGGGAATAAACTGCAGATAATCTTCTCTCCGGTCTATGGAGACTTCTTCTGCAAGTTCAGAAGGGATCCTGTCATATCGATGGGATCCTTTCTTTTTATCTCTGCTCCAGCCATCCAGTACCCGGTATTCCTCGATATCCATCAATACAAATTTAAAATGCAGGTGCGGATCCTTTAAGAACATTTTGATCTTATAAAGCTCCGGAAACGCATGATAACAGTTTCCTTTGGCCGGTGATTTACGGGGTTTGGTCAGCTCCCCCGTCTCCGGGTCCATCCAGATAAGCCATTTATACCGTGGAATGGGATATACGACGGTAACCGGATAAAGAGGCAGAAAAGCCTGTAATTTATCCCGCAGCTTGTTAAACTGTCTGGTCTGGATCTCTATAATTTCACTGCCCGTATAGATATCCGCCACATAGTTTTCTATGGGAATCTCATGCATGTCTTCATCCGGTGCAAAATAAAGCTTTAAAATCGCATGCACCGTCTTTTCGGACAGCGTACCGATCCCCTGACGCTTTCTGTCTGTGCCGATGATTTTTTGTTTTGCTTTCTCAAATGCTTCATTCATCCTTTATGCCGTACTTTCTAAAATATATATGAAATATAATAAAGAATTTGTTTTTCTCATGTAATTTTCAGGAAAAGTGGTATACTATCCTTATCAGACAAAAGAAAGTGAGATTATTTATGAACCCTATGCAGCTTTTACAAATCGTGAATATCTGGAAAAAATTCTGTGCCAACCATCCCCGTTTTCCCATGTTCTTACAGGCAGTGGGCAAAGAAGGTCTTACGGAGGATTCTGTGATTTCCATTGAAGTAAAGACCCCGGAAGGCAAAACCTATAATGCCAATGTCAAGCTTCTTGCTTCCGATATGGAACTGATCGATGCCATAAAACAAATCAAGCCCTAAAACCAAATCCATTCTAAACCAGACGCTTTAATTCACAATTTTCCTGCAGATTATCCCAAAACCGCTCTACCGGAACATTTTCGTAATATCGGATCATACTGCAGTTAAAAGCGCCGTGTGCCACAATCAGCACGTTTTTCTCATTGATAAGCTCCGGGCAAAGAACCTCTTCGATAAACTCTTTGCTGCGGGTACATAACTCCTCGATGCTTTCCGCACCGTTTACTGCCACGTAATGGGCAGGATCCCGAAATAACTTATAGACCGGACATTCCGGTTTTTCAAACAGATTTTCTATTCCTTCATATGCTCCAAAATGCATTTCCTGCAGTCTGTCATCCACAAGAATCGGTACATTTCGTCCTTCTAAAAAAATCTCGGCTGTTTCCCTTGCACGTATCAACGGCGAACAATAACAAATATCAAACTTCAGATCTTTATATTTTTCTCTGGCATCCCTCGCCATCTGCCGGCCTTCTTCATTCAGGGGAATATCCGCACTTCCCTGCAGTTTGTGTATTGCGTTCCAGTCTGTCCTTCCATGCCGCATAATGTATAACATAGTTTCCCATCCTTATCCGTCAAAATTTTTAAATCTATTATACACGGTCCTGCTGCATTTTCAAAGGGGCAGTTTGCAGTTGACAATTCCATTTGTTTACATTAAGATTAGAAGAAGTTGAGTTCTCAACATCTTTTGCTTATCCGTAATTAAAATATCAAAAATGAGGAATGTGTAAAATGATCGACCGCTTTGAAAGATTTTCTTTTGCCATTTCGGAAATATCCCGTTACTGGCACAAAATCGCAGCAGAGGAACTGAAAAAATACAATCTCAAAAGCTCACATGCTGTTTATCTGACTGCCATGTACCGTTTTCCTGACGGCATTACGGCGCCCGCACTTGCCGATATCTGCGGCAGGGATAAAGCGGATGTATCCCGAATGATGTCTATTATGGAAAATAAGGGACTGATCACAAAAGAAGGAAACGGCCAGAATCTGTACCGCGGTATTCTGAAACTTACAGAGTCGGGACGTCTTATCGCAGCGCAGATCTGTAAACGTGCCTCTCTTGCGGTAGAGCGGGCAGGAAATGGTCTGACAGAAGAGAACAGAACTATTTTTTATGAATGTCTGGAACGTATTGCCGGAAATCTGAAACGTATTTCGGAGGAAGGTCTCTAAACCCGAACATTTATAAACATTTCCATACAATAAAAATGAAAAGAAGGCGATAAAATGAACTTTTTGAAACACGCTTACTGCCGTATCTATCAGACAGCATTTCGTGCGGCAATTCCTTTTCTTCCCTATAGGGAACCTGCTATTTTACATCAATGTGAGGAGCTTGCGGACATCCTTGCAAAAGAGCATATTGAAAACCTTATGGTGGTGACCGATGCCGGTATTGTCAAATGCGGTTTGACCGAAAAGCTTTGTTCCGTACTGGATGAAAGTCATATTTCCTACTGCATCTATGACCGGACAGCGCCAAATCCTACCGTCAAAAATGTGGAAGAAGCCTTTTCCCTCTACAAGGAGCATGGATGTCAGGCTCTCATTGCCATCGGCGGTGGTTCTGCCATGGACTGTGCCAAAGCCGTAGGCGCAAGGGCAGCATATCCCAATAAGGAGCTGGGCAAACTGAAAGGTACGCTCCGGGTTCTTAGAAAAATACCGCTTCTGATTGCAATCCCCACCACAGCCGGTACCGGCAGTGAAACTACCGTTGCCGCTGTCATTACCGATTCCGAAAAGAAGCATAAATACGTGCTGAATGACTTTGTACTGATTCCTCAATATGCAGTCCTCGATGCCAGTCTGACATATTCTTTACCGAAAAGTCTTACGGCAACAACAGGAATGGATGCCCTGACACATGCAGTAGAAGCCTATATCGGACGATCTACCACAAAAGAAACCCGAAAAATGGCTCTTTCTGCTACCAGACTGATTTTTGAAAATATAGAAAAAGCATATGAAAACGGTTCTGACCATGAGGCCCGTGCCAATATGCTCAAAGCTGCCTATGAAGCAGGTTTTGCCTTTACCAGATCCTATGTAGGCTATATCCATGCAGTTGCGCATTCCCTGGGTGGTCAGTATAATGTTCCCCACGGCCTTGCCAATGCCGTTCTTATGCCTTATGTACTGGATGCTTATGGTCCCTGTGTATACAAAAAGCTGCATGAAATGGGCTGTGCGGCAGGTGTATGCAGCACTGAAGATTCCTACGAGGAAGGCGCTCACAAATTTATCAGGGCAATTCGTGATCTGAATGCCCGTATGCAGATTCCGGAGCATATTTCCGGTATCCGTAAGGAGGACATTCCCACCATGGCAGCCCATGCTGAAAAGGAAGCCAATCCTCTCTATCCGGTTCCAAGACTTATGACAAAGCAGGAACTTGCCGTATTTTACGAGATGGTTTCTGACAAGGAGTAAAACAAATGGACAGTAGACAGATTGCAGACATCTTAGAATCACAGCGTGAATTTTATGCAAGCGGTGCCACGCTGCCCGTCAGTTTCAGGATTACACAGTTAAAAAAGCTCTATGCCGCCGTAGAATCCCGTGAGGCACAGATTCATGAAGCATTACGCAAGGATCTGGGAAAAAGTGATTATGAAAGCTTTATGTGTGAGTCAGGGCTGGTTCTTTCTGAAATCAGTTATATGATACGCCACACAAAAAAATATGCCCGCAGGAAAACCGTATATACGCCCCTGGCGCAATTTCCCTCGCACAGCTTTATACAACCCATGCCCTATGGCAATACCTTAATCATGAGTCCCTGGAACTACCCATTTCTTTTGACCATTGATCCCCTTGCGGATGCCATAGCAGCCGGCAATACCGTCATCATTAAACCAAGTGCCTATTCTCCTGCTACTTCCGCTGTCATTGCTGAGATCATAAAGGAATGCTTCTCTCCCTCCTATGTATCCGTTATCACCGGGGGACGTGCAGAAAATGCAGCTCTTCTTGACCAGAAATTTGACTTTATCTTTTTTACGGGCTCACAGGCTGTGGGAAAAGAAGTCATGAAGCATGCAGCAGAATACTTAACCCCGACCGTATTGGAACTGGGCGGTAAAAGTCCCTGTATTGTGGATGATTCTGCCGACCTTGCCCTTGCCGCCAAACGGATCGTTTTTGGAAAATATTTAAACTGCGGTCAGACCTGTGTGGCACCGGATTACATTCTCTGTGACGAAAAAATCAAGGACAAACTTCTTAGCGAACTCATAAAACAGGTTAAAAAACAGTATGGAGAAAATCCTCTTGCCAATCCAAATTACGGAAAAATTATCAACGAAAAGCATTTTAAGAGACTTTGCACTCTGATAGACCCCTCCAAAGTAGTGTGCGGCGGTGATTCAGATCCTGCTTCGCAACGCATTGCTCCTACCATTCTGGATCACGTGACTTTCGAAGATGCCGTCATGCAGGAAGAAATCTTCGGTCCCATCCTGCCTGTGCTGACATATGAAAATTTTGACGACATGATATTTACCCTGAAGCCCAAGGCAAAGCCTCTTGCCTTGTATCTGTTCAGTCATAATAAGTCCCATATCAGACGAGTGTTGAGAGAAGTTTCCTATGGAGGCGGCTGCATCAATGATACCATTATTCACCTTGCCACTTCCAAAATGGGCTTCGGCGGTGTGGGAGAAAGCGGTATGGGAAGCTACCACGGAAAAGCCGGTTTTGATGCATTTTCCCATTACAAGAGTATCGTGGATAAAAAGACCTGGCTGGATCTGCCCATGCGTTACCAGCCCTACCATAGCAAATGTTACGAAAAACTGCTTCATATTTTTCTGCGCTGACGAATTAAGCATATTCCTTGCAAACTTTTATTTTCCCTTTTATAATACTTTACAGAGAAAAAACAGGAGGATACAAAATGTTAGAATTCAGATACGATACACAGCTGTTAATTGAAGGCAAGGATCTTGATGAAGATGTTATCAGTGATTATTTTACGGAAAACTTTAAAGGTGACTGCCTCTTAGCTGTTGGAGATGAAGAGCTTATTAAGATTCATTTCCATACAAACGAGCCTTGGAAAGTACTGGAATACTGTGCTTCCCTGGGAGAAATTTATGACATCGTTGTAGAAGACATGGACAGACAGGCAAGAGGCCTGAAGGGTTAGTCACCATTCTATTTCTGATGTCTGATCAGACCGCAAGCTTTGGAAATTTCCATCACCACAATGGGAGAAAGAATTAATCCCAGCCCGATCAGGTATAATTTTGCAGGCAGCACAATCAGTCCAAATGCAATTCTTATCGGTGTAAACAGGACAACTGCAACTAAAATAACAGAAAGCAGCGCTGCCCAGTTTAACTTATGATTGGTAAACCAGCCGATCTTAAATAAAGAATGCTCGGATCTCATGTTGTATGCCTGTACAATCTGGGACAAGGCAAGTACCATAAAGGACAGTGTCTGTCCTCCTGACAGTTCTCCCGTGCAATCACGTCCCACTGCGTAGGCAATCAGTGCCAGCGCTCCAAACATAACACCCTGAAGTACGGTACGGACACCCATACCGTGAGCAAAAATGCTTTCATCCTTCGGCTTCGGCTTCTGTTCCATCACATCTTTTTCCACCGCTTCCATACCAAGCGCAATCGCCGGCAGGCTGTCTGTGACAAGATTAATCCACAACAGCTGCATGGAAAGCAACGGTGACTGATGCCAGAGCATCATGGCGGTAAATACCGTCAACACCTCACCAATGTTGGTACCAAGCAGAAAACCAACCACTTTGCGGATATTGGCATAAATACCGCGCCCTTCTTTCACCGCATCTACAATAGTTGCAAAATTATCATCCGTAAGCGTCATCGCCGCTGCACCCTTTGCCACATCCGTACCGGTGATTCCCATGGCACACCCGATATCTGCCGCCTTCAGTGCCGGTGCATCATTCACACCGTCCCCTGTCATGGAAACTACCTGACCTTTTCTCTGCCATGCTTTTACAATACGGATTTTGTTTTCCGGTGAAACACGGGCATATACGGCAATGTGCTCTACCTGCTCATCCAGTTCGGAGTCGGTCATGGCATCTAACTGTGTACCGGTAATTGCCCGGTCGCCTTCGCACAGGATTCCAAGCTCCTTTGCAATGGCAGATGCGGTTACCACATGGTCACCTGTAATCATGACAGGCTTGATACCGGCTTTTCTGCAGACGGATACCGCTTCTTTTGCTTCCGGTCTGGGTGGATCAATCATACCCACCAATCCCAGGAAAGTCAGTCCGTTCTCTACCTCCTCTGAAGTAAGATTATCCGGAACGGCATCCATTTCTTTATATCCAATGGCAAGTACACGCAAAGCATCGGCACTCATTTCCTCCGTCACTCTTTGTGCGGTTTTTAAGTCTCCGGCGGTGCATCTTTCCGCCATCATATCAAAAGCACCTTTGACGACAGCTATAATTTTACCGTCCATCCGGTGAATGGTGGTCATGAGCTTTCTGTCAGAATCAAACGGCAGCTCTGCCAGTCTCGGATATTCCTTTAAAAGAGCTTCCTTCGGCATGCCATTTTTGTAAGCAGCAAGCACAATTGCCGTTTCCGTAGGATCTCCGATGTGCTGTTCTTCGCCGTCATGGAATACTACAGAACCGTCACAGCAAAGCGTACCGAAACGCAAAAGCTTTTTCACCGGCTCACTAAGCTCACCCTGCAGTTTTTCGGGAGCCTGCATACCGTCAAGATACGTTGCCACAAGGGTCATGCGGTTCTGTGTCAGTGTACCTGTTTTGTCCGAACAGATGATGGATGCACTGCCTAATGTCTCCACTGCAGGCAGGCGCCTGATCAGGGCGTTTTTCTTTGCCATACGCTGCACACCGATGGAAAGGACGATGGTCACAATCACCGGAAGTCCCTCCGGAATAGCAGAAACAGCAAGTGACACAGACGTCATAAATATTTCCATTACCGGAATATGGTTGACAAGCCCTACCACAAAGATAATGGCACAGGCTACAATTGCCATAAATCCGAGATATTTACCGAGCTGGGCAAGTTTCTTCTGAAGCGGTGTCTGTATTTCTCCCGCATCATCCAGCAGATTTGCTATTTTACCCATCTCCGTATCCATACCGGTAGCGGTTACAAGAGCTGTTGCCGTTCCATAGGTAACGCTGCAGCCGGAGAAGATCATGTTGGTTCGATCCCCTAAGGGAGCTCCCTCCTCCACCACGGCATCGGCATCCTTTTCTGACGGAACCGACTCTCCTGTCAGTGCAGATTCTTCACACTTCAGACTGACACTTTTTAGCAGTCGGGCATCTGCGGGTACATAGTCCCCGGCTTCCAGGCGTATCACATCGCCGGGTACCAGACCTGCGGCATCAATTACGTTTTCCGTGCCGTTACGAATCACTCTGGCATGGGGAGCTGACAGACTTTGCAGTGCGTCCATGGCTTTTTCTGCCTTACTCTCCTGCAGTACACCCATTACGGCATTAAGTACCACGATCAATAAAATAAGTACCGGTTCAAAAAATTCCTTCGGATTTCCTTCCGTACAGGCTACGACAAAAGAAATAATGGCAGCAGCAATCAGAATCAGGATCATAACATCCTTAAACTGATCTGCAAATCGCTGCAATTTGGTCTTTTTCTTTTTTTCACGCAGCTTATTGGGACCGTATTTTTCAAGTCTTTCCCGGACCCGGTCCTCTGTCAGTCCGCCTTCCTCTGTGGAAGCAAGTTCCTGTAACAGCTTTTCCTTCGTGCTACTGTAAGGTATCAAATGATTTCCTCCTTTTACATTTGGTCTGCCATTTTTCGGCATAGGGTTTTCCAATTAGTATATCATACTTTTGAAAATTTACATCCTTATTTTAAAATATTCTTCCGTTCCTTATAATCCGGCATGATTTCCGCAACCAGCGCCCAGAAGGCTTTGGAATGATCCGGATGGACAAAGTGGGAAAATTCATGTACCACTACATATTCGATAGCTTCCCTGGGGTAAGCAATCAGCTTACTGTTTAATGTGATTTTTCCATTCTTCGGCTGGCAGGATCCCCATCGGGATGTCATGGAACGGATTGTCCACACAGGATAGGGAACATTATAAGAAGCAAATAGCGGATAGACCCGGTCAATTATTTCTCCAAATGTTTTTTGTGTATAAAAGCGGTACCATTTCTCCATCATTTTGTTCTTGTGAGGATAATGCTCCGGCCATTTTGTTCTTAAAATAAGCTCCCCGTCCTGCAAGAATATCTCTTCTTTATCCCTGCTTTCTTCCACACGAAGAATGTAATCCTCTCCCAGAATACGAAATCTTTCTCCGGTTATCAATTCATGCGCAACTTCCGCCATTTCCCGGTTTTTCTGTTCCATGCGATTCAGTGCTTCCATAATAAAAGGAGCTTTACGCAATACGAAATCATCTACATAAGAAGCCGCTACCCTTGGGTGTGCGGAAACCTTCACTTCCTTATTTTCCTTTATACGCAGGTTGATATATTTTACCTGCTTTCTTGTAAGGGTATAAGATATCTGGTATTTGTCCTGTCCGGTTTTATAATGAATGTAGCGAATTTCTGAATTATTTTTCATACGCATTCTCCCGTTTTCTGATACGGCTATTGCCTTTGGCGTAATTTAGTTTTTCAATCCGGATAAAAAATCATTACATTCTTCTCTTGAATGAAAGATATGAACCGTCTTTTTATATTTATATTTATCGAGCAAATTGTATACAATTGGCAATTCATTTTTAGGGAAATCGATAATCCATTGTCTGAATTCCTCATCAAATTCAGTCTCTATCCATGGCATGTCTGCACGTTTTTTCCCTATACGTGATTCTGCTCCGGACAAGCATTCCTCTACCGGAAAATCCAGCAAAAATATAATATCACATGCTTGCATACGCATTTCGAGTGTTCTGCTATAATTTCCGTCAATAATCCATTCGCTCTTTGAAATAATTTCTCTTAAGTTTTCGTCAAATTGATTTTTGTCAGCTGTTGTCCTGTCAGGTTTGTGCCATAGCATATCAAGATAATATAAAGGCAAGTGTGTTTTATCTCTCAATTTTCTTGCAAATGTACTTTTCCCTGCACCGGGACACCCAATTACGATTGCTTTCTGAAACATGAGTTTACTCCTTATTCCGCTGATAAAACTCTTTCAAGTCTGCTTTGACTTCATCTGACAACATTGTTTTCTTTATCCCTTCAATAGCACCTTCCAGTGCCATCAGCCGATGAATACATGCTGACTTGTCAATTTCCTGTATTCTCAGCCAGGCTTCTTTAGCACCAACTTTTTTTAATTCATCAGCCGAGTTTATACCGACCTGGATAAGCTGTTCTTCTACAGTTTTTCCTATATTCGGCAATTTTGATAATTCACCCATCAATATTCCTCCATGTCCTTTACCAAAAAAATACTTAAACACTCGGTTTTTAGTTCCTGACATCCCTGCGCTTCAAGTTGTCCTATTATTCTTGATAATTGCTTTAGTTTATCTCCCAGTTCTTCTACCCTATTTTATCTATTAAAGAATAAGCATGCTATCATAACGCCAATACCGGCTAACGAGAGTATCAAACACTTCCAATTTTTTTCTCCTTTATTAGTCATATTCATGATAGAACCGACTACTGATATGCCGAACGGGAGGACGATTGCAAATAATTTTGGCATTGTGTTTGTTACCTGACCATCATATCCAACTTGAACTGCAACAACTTCAGGAAGAAGGAACCAGGAGCATACCCCTAATACAATTGCAATAATGATTAGAGCAATATTTAACAAATTTTTTTTCATACCAAACCTCCGCAAATGCTTGATTACCGCCACACTGGAATCTATTAGGATATTTTCCATTGCGTTTACCTCTTTTTTCTGAAAACACTGACTCAAAACTTCTTATTCTCTCTCATGAATTCCATAATATTAATATGATTTATTCCATTTCTTTTTTGAAGCAAATAATCTGTTGTCACAACATACTTCATGTAATTATCCCTAATCATTTCCAACGGTTTATATTCTCTATCTTCGGTCTGTTTACTCTCATTTATTGTATATGCTACCTGAACATATGAATAATTTTGTTCCGTATCTCTAAGAATAAAATCACACTCAAGCTTTCCAATTCTACCAACACTTACCTCATAATTTATTCCCCGAGCATACAGATAAACCATATTCTCCAAAGCAGGTCCATAATTTATACGATTATCTGTATTAAATGCAAAATAGAATGATGTGTCTGCCAGATAATACTTTTTCTCACCGCTCAAAGCTTTTTTTGATTTCATATCAAATCGATTACATTGATAAAGAATCTTTGCACCAACCAACGCAT
>JBJFCA010000112.1:0-16690 GCA_051888725.1 Lachnospiraceae bacterium | reverse complement strand
AATGAGCAAAGAAAATCTGCTTTGCAGTAAGTATAACACAGACTACAAAGCAGATACAAGTGTTTTGTTTGTAATTTAATACTTATTTTATTATTTTTTCGTACTATTTTAACAGCTTCTGCAGTGCTTCCAGACCTTCCGGATTAATTGCTTCTTTGTTGGATTCCTGAATCTGCAGAAATACCTCTTTTCGGTATACGGGAACATCCTTTGGGGCACTGATTCCGATTTTTACCTGATCCCCCTTTACCTCCAGAACAGTAATTTCAATATTGTTTCCAATTATGATTGCTTCATTTTTTTTACGGGATAAGGCTAACATATTATACACCTGCCTTTCCTGCCTGCAAAATATCATAAATAGGATATTTTACAGCATAAGTGTCCCCTTCTACAATCACCTGACAGGCTTTTCTGGTGCGGGTATTGATGACAATGGGGCCGCGTAAATTGACACTCATTTTCTTAATGTCAGAAGGAACGGTAACAGTTACAAGAACCAGAAGGTCCTCCTCTCCGATTTCTCCCAACTCGCCAAGCAGCGAATCTTCCACTTCCGGATTATAATCTGCACACACTGCAAGAGGATCCATAACAGGCAGGGCAAATCCCGGCTCTTCCATGGACTGCAGCCAGCGAATTCCGGCATGTACCCCTTTTTCTTCATCATAGATCAGAGCAAACTTTTTAAGGTCAGGAAAGCCAATGATACCATCCGGGAAGGTGATCAGCTTTTCCTCTTCAATGTCTACTTCTCCAAAAATCCTTGTATTTACTTTCATATTCTCCATCCTTTCTCCTGTGGGTGGCCCCTAAATACTATTACCCCGGTTTTTTAAACCGTAAAATATACTTTATTGTTCCGTTTTACAGATATGACAAAAGATTTGTCTGCAAAATCTTGCTGGCTGCCATCAGGGAAGCCGTATAGGTAAGCTGTGCACTCTTCATCTGAATGGTAACTTCCTCTAAATCGACATCCTCATTTTCCGACTGCAGCGTTTCAAACGTGGTTTTCTGGTCCTTCATCCGGTTCTCAATGAGTTCCAGTTTTGAGCTTCTGGTACCGCACTGTGTAATGGCCAGGTTATTGGCATCCAGATATCCCTGCATGGCAGTAATGCTGCTCTCAAACATTTTCTGCATTTTATCCTTGGTCAGGGTAAGCGCCTTATTTGCCGCATCCAGCCGCTTTTGAATCAAGGCCTTCTTTGTCTCGTCTGTCTCTGATTTTACCAGAGACGATAAGGTTTCCGATACCTTTTCAAGACTTTGCACATCCTCAAGTACCTTAACCAGGTCATCCGTTTCTCTTCCGATGCCCGGCTTATAGACCTCATCCGCAGTGGTATTTACCCGAATGGTCTGGTTAAATCCCACATCATATTCAATGACCTGTTTTTCTACATCCGCACCGGTGAGATAATTCTGATTATATTCCGTAATCACGCCGTTTTCATCCTCGGACGTACATGCGAAATAATGTTCCGGGCGCAGATCCCCTTCCAGCCAGTTTGACTTCCGGTACGTGATACGGATTTCACCTTCATTCACGGTAGCGGTCGTTGCGTCATCCTTGTAGCCTGCCATGGTATTATAAATATTTTCTCCCAGAATCATCTCTCCCGTCTCCGGAATAAAATATACCTTGTCGGGATTCTGGCTTGCCAGTTCATAGGCAGAAGGCACATCATGGCAAGATACCGTGACCACGTCGGATGCCGGTACGATATCCTGGGTAATGATATTGCCGTCTGCATCCTTTCCCGTAACCTTCGTAAGTGTCGGAACCATGCCGCTGCTCAAATTATCATAGGATAAACGGATTCTATGCACCTTTGTGGCCGAAATATCATTTTCACTGATATCCATGGATGCATAATTGGTGGCGTTCATATCGTTTAAGTCCACCGTGCTGCCGCCAGACGTAGCAGTCGTTTTAACATAGGTCATTTCGTCTATGGCAGAATTATTTAACTGTTCCGTAATCGTGTAGTCAATATTGGTCTCTGCCGTAAACCGTACGGAAGTATCCGTCCGATATCCGGTAAAAACATACCGTCCGGCATAATCCACATCTGCCGTAGAATAAATTTCCTCTCTCAAAGCCTTCAGCTGTTCCAAAATGATCTCTCTGACATCGGAAGGCTGGTCGCCGTTTGCACCCTTGGTACACTGTTCTATCATACTGGTAATAATGTCCGAGGTTTTCTTTAAGGCTCCCTCCGTCACTTCCAGCCAGCTGTTGGCATCCGGAATATTATTCTTATAATACTGTGTCACTTCCGTCACATTACCGCGAAGACGCAGTGCTCGTATTGCAATCACAGGATCATCAGAAGGTTTTGTAATCTTCTTTTTGGTGGACATCTGTGTATTTAATTTGTCTTCCATCACCTTGTTTAAATTGATGTTATTCAGGCTGTTGTTCTGCATGATTTTATTGGTAATTCTCATAATTTCTCACGTCCTCCCATAACCTTCAGGGTTTGTATCACATACGCTATACACCGGTCTCCAGAATCAGGCGGTCATAAATTTCCGTCAGTGTCTGCACCATCTTGGATGCCAGATTATAGCCGTTCTGATACTTTACCAGATTAATGGCTTCCTCATCTCCGTCCACACCGGAGATGGAAATTCTCTGTGTATCAATACTGTTTACGATATTTTTGTAATTCTTATAAAAAGTGTTGGCATTGCTGGCATTTAAAGCCACGTCAGAAAGAATACACTGTAAAAATTCACCGGATGCACTGCCTCTGAAGCTCATCTTTGATTTGTCGTGGATCATGTCATTGATCTCTGTCAGAAGATCATACTGTTCAACGCCATCGGATGCATTTTTTCTGGTGGCAAGTAAGTTACAGTCTTCTGCCATCGCCGCAAGAACCGTAAAATTCTTAGCTGTCATCCTGTAATAACTATCATCCGTCATGTCTATTGTCATGGTGCCTGAAGTCTGATGATCATAACGGAACGCCTCGTCAAAGACAAACTGATCGTTGTCTGAGGGCTTATCAGCGGCAAACAGATCATTACCTTTTGCGCCATATGCATCATATCCGCTGTTTAAGATATCATTAAATTTCTGGGAAAATGTACGCACCCATTCGTTCATCTGCTGCATATAATAAGGAATTCCCTGATAATCAATGGAAGTACCGATGGAGGCTGTTTTTCCCACTCTGTCATTCGTCAGGTTTCTGTCATTTAACGTGGAATCCGAAATCACAAAAGTATAGGAATAGGAGGGATTGCCGCCTGCATCATAACTGCAGGTATAGGACCAGGAATCATAATAGTATTCCTGATTGCCCAGTTTAATCCGTCCGCCGGAGTCAGCCAGATTACATTTATTCAGGTTTGTCAGATGATCCTGATCCACACTTACCGTAACGGTATCATGGGTTCTGGTCACCCCGTCTTTATCTGTGACTTCCTTTGTTCCGGTAGCGGTAACCGTACCCGAAAAATTCTCGGTATTGTTGCCGTCTCTCATTTCTACCAGTCCCTGCAGGCAACCGCCCATAGTGTTATCGTATAAATGAAATTCCTGTCCGTCGGACCAGTAAACGTCATAAAGCCCGTCAATATCCGTCTGGTTGACCTTCTCATAGTTGGTTCTTGCCACACAGGTAAGCTGCTTCCCTTCATCTCCGTCCACCAGTACCTGACCGCCCGCTATCCTTACAATGAAACGATAGGCGCCGGTCTCTCTCTCCGGATTATTGGCATCCACAATGGGAAGTTCTTCCGTAGTCACCGCTGCAATTTCCGAAAGCTGATCCAGAAGCAGCGTTCTGCGGTCACGCAGTTCATTGGCTTTGCTGCCGGTAAGTTCAATGACATTGATCTGCTTATTTAAGGTAGTAATCTCACTGGTAATGGAATTGATCTCATCTATTTTTAATTTAATTTCCTCATTGGCATCTTTCTGTACTTTTTCCAGATTTCCTGCAAGCCCCTGAAAACAGGAAGTCAGGCTTTCCGCATACCCGATAAACTGGGTCTTGGCATCGGTACCACTGGCATTTTTCAAAACAGCCTGCAGACCGTTTACGGCAAACTGGCTGAAAATCGTATTAAAACCCGGTACCGTGGAACTGTCCGCAAAATACGTTTCCAACTGTGCCATGTAATACTGCTTCATATTGTATTCCCCAAGGCTGGTATTGGCATTCCAGTACTTGCGGTCATAAAATTCATCCCGTACTCTTTCGACGGCAACCGTATCCACACCGGCACCTGCACACCCGTATGTCTGATATACCCGGATGGCGCTGCTGGCCTGCTGCACCACCTTCTGGCGGCTGTAACCGTCAGTCTGCTCGTTGGAAATGTTGTTGTAAGTAGTATTGAGCGCTGCATTGGAAGCCAAAAGGCCTTTATATGCAATATTTAATCCAAAAAACTGGGAAGGCATCTTATTCCTCCTTTTCTTTCACTATACCGCCAGCGTCATAATGATATGTTCCAGCATCTCACTGATTACGTTGATATAACGGCTGGAAGCATTGTATGCATTTTGAAACTTAATCATATTGGAAAGTTCTTCTTCCGAGGACACTCCTACGATCTGTTCCCTGGCGCTAAAGGTCGCCTCTACCGTGGTCTGCTGGTTTTCATAAATACCCTGAAAAGCGTAACCGGTATTTCCAACCTGCGAAACCATATCCTTGTAATAATCCACAAAAGTCGTTTTCTTCAAAACATTGGGATTTAAAGTATATTCTTCTGCCGTAAAAGCTTCCTTTAATTTTTCGCATGTCTCGTAATCTGCCGACTGATCTGAACGTTTAAATCCCAGCATGGTAGATTCCCTTAACAGATTTGCATTCACCTGCAGATTGCCCAATGTGTATAGCGTCTCCGGCCTGTTCATTTCTTCATTTACATATGTCCAGGTTACATTGCCGGCACCGTCCGTGCTCTTCTCGTACCCGTCGGTGGTAATCTTCTGGAACAGCTGAAGAGGGCTTCCATCCTTATCACACATATAATTGGTAGAAGGATCATAGACATCCGCTAAAATACTGTTCATCTTCGTTGTCACGTTATGAATCAGCTGATCAAACTCGGCCTGTACATTCATAATCACCGACTGGGAGACATTATCATAGTTTTTCTCAATATCGGAATAATTGGCTCTGTGGTCACCTCTTGCAAGCAGCAGTGCTTTCAGTCCGCCGATATCAGTATCCAGTGCGGTTGCAACAGTCTGATTTAAATCAAACACTTCCGCACCTTCAATGTTATACTTGCGTGTACCGTTTTCCAGGACCGTATAATTTGCATTCTGAATCCAGAACGGTGTGTAAAAACCGGTGGCATCATCTCTGTAAAGGCCTATTTCATAGCAGTTGTCGCCTTTTACAAAGTCATTGCCTTCTATCCGGACAGATACTGCACCGGTACTGTCTTCTGCATATGTCATCTTGCAAAGACTTCCCATTTCATCCAGTATCTGGTTTCTTGCATCCCGCAGGTCGTTTGCATGCTCGATTCCTGCACATTCTATTTTAATAATCCTGTCATTTAACTCCAGAATCTGTTTTCCATAATTATTGATTAAATTTACCTTCTGCTGTATCTGCTTGTTCACGTTGTCCTGATAATTACACAGATCCTCATATACTGCATTTGCCCTGTTAATAAACTCTGCAGAGCGTTGTACCAGCAGCCCCTGTGTAACGGAACTGGTCGGATCCTTAGACAACTCCTGTACGGCATTCCACAAATTCGTAAGAGAAGTCTGGAAATCTTCCCCGTTCAATTCACCAAGCACATTTTCAACTTCATTCAGGACATCCGTAGAAACTTCATAAAACATGCTTCGTCCGGATTCCTTACGATATGTCTGATCCAGGAAATAATCTCTGACCTGCCTGACAGCAGCCAGATTAACCCCGAGGCCATATTGCTGATTCGCAACTCCGGCGGGGTTAGTAGAAATGGTAATATACCGTTTTGACGTTTGCAGACTCTGCTGACGTGTAAAACCGGTTGTATCGATATTGGTAAGATTGTGTGCCGTTGTATTTAAGGCATTCTGTCCGGTCTGTAAGCCGGAGGCACCTATATATAAACTACCCATCAGTGGCATTTTGTTCACCTCTTGCTATGCACAGTGCCCTCATGGTGTCAGCTTTTGGCATCGAAGCTACCCCTGTCGCTGCCCATCAATCCTCCCGCATTATGCGCACCCCTATCATAATTGGCTGTTTCGGGTGCTGCCTTCATGGCCTGTAAAAGATTCAGATCAAATTCTACCAGCTCCAATGAGTTTGCAATCAGCTCTTTGTTCTGCTCATTGACACGCTGCATTTTTCCGGTAACATCCTTTAATCTGTCATGAATCTCGGCAAGCTTTTTGCTTTCCTGCGGTCTCTGACTTAAAAGCTCCACCAAAGTGGCTAATTTTAAAGTTTTAACATCCCTGTTCATAACATTGGCAATATCCGTCATCACCTCGTTGCGTTTGTGATCAAGGCGGTTGATGCGATCTACCACTTTCTGCTCATCATCCGTGATGCGCTGTAATTCTTCCAGATCACCGGCTACGATGACCGGGGTTTTTCTGGTTGATAATTCCAGCAGCCCGTCATATTCTGCTGCTTCGTCTTCCAATACATTGATCAGATTCTCAATTAGACTTGCCACCGGAATTACCTCATTTCTTCATATTTTTTCAGCAATTTCTCTGCAAAGCTCTCACTGCTTACCTCATAGGTACCGTCAGCGATGCTTGCCTTGATCGGAGCCGTTACGTCTTCCCTGACATCAGGACTGGCAGCAACTGCAGCTTTTGCGGTCTGGAAATCCTTTCCCACACTGCTGATCTGAACAATATCAGTACCTGCTACGCTGGTGTTTCCCTTGATTCGGGATGCTCTCTTGGTCTGGTATAACTGCTGTACCTGAGTATATGCTTCAATGCGCATATCGGTCTCCTCCTTTCCCTCGCTTATCCATATAAATGGTCTCATAAAATCTCTGACATATTATATATCGTAAAAAAAAGAGTTAACTTTAGAGACTAATGGAAAATTTGTTTTTACTTTTCCGTAATCATTTCTACCCATTCCGGCAGGAAGCCCGCTGCAAGGGCTACCCTCTGGGAAGCAATATGGGAGGAAGCTGTTCCGTAATAAGGTATCTTTCCCCGATTTAGAATTTCGTTTTTGATTTCTTCCACCAGACAGGTACCGATATGCATCCCGGAAGCTTCCGGACTGACATTGATACCAATCTGCCAGAGGTACGGGCTGTCTGCACTTGCTCCTGCCATACCGATTATTTCTCCGTCCTTTACGGCAGCAATACCCAGTACATCCGGTGTCTCTTTGCAGAAAGCAAAGGCTTCATCAAAACGATCATCCTCCTCAAACTGTAAAATTTCATCCTGCTCAAACGTTTTCATCACAACGCCCTCGGGAAGTATACTCTTCCTTGGGGTTTGTTTATATGCAGCATAAAACGGATGTGTCTGTTTGATTCCAACACCATATTCTTTCAATTTCTTCTGCAAACCCATGGGGATTCCCGCATGGAGAAACCATTCCCCGGACGCATTGCCGTAAGTTTTTCGGCAGTCTTCTATGATGTCTTCTCTTCCGGTAAACAAAAGCTTTCCGTTAATGACAGCCACTTTTAACAGGCATTCCGCATTCTCTTCAAATCTTCTGCGGTCCGGACGGGGAGCATAAACTGTATAATGGCTGTTTCCGTCACAAACCTCTTCTATGGTGCAGCAATAATCCGCTGCCATTTGTTTTGCAAGAATTTCATTCAATTAACTGTTTCCTCCTTAAACGTCTCCTATTTTATATAATTTACAACTGCATAAATCCCCAAAAAGACTCAAATTGCTAATTCTTAACACCGGTTATGGGAACACAACCATCAGCAAAGTTCCCGCTGTAATCAGAGCAAGTCCTATCATAGCTTTTATACCTAATTTTTCTTTAAATACAAAATAGGAAAACGCAATGGTGATTAACATGCTCAACTTATCTACGGAAATCACGATGCTGGCAATTCCATCCTTCAGGGCTTTATAATAGCAGAGCCAGGAAGCTCCGGTAGCAAGTCCGGACAGAAAGATAAATGTCAGTTCCTTTCGTTCAATTGTTCGAACCGTATTCTGTTTTCCCGTAACAAATACAACAATCCATGCCATCAAAAGCACCACAACGGTACGGATGGCTGTGCCCAAATTAGAGTTGACTCCTTCTACTCCCATTTTGCCAAGAACAGAAGTCAGACTGGCAAAGACAGCAGAGAGCAGTGCGAAAATAAGCCAACGCCGATCCGATCGGCCGGACGACTTAAGCTCATCGTCCCCGCTTTCTTTTTTCTTTGTAATCATAAGATAGGTACCTGCCGTAAGCATTGCCACAAATATAATTTTCCTGAAACTGATATCCTCATGGAAAAGTAACACTGCCAGCAGAATGGATAAAATGGTACTGGATTTATCAATGGGCACCACTTTGTTTACATTTCCCAACTGCAGAGCCTTAAAATAACAAAGCCAGGACGCCCCGGTAGCAAAGCCGGAGAGAATCAAAAAAATCCATGTGCGTGAACTTAACCGGCCAATCTCTCCCTGTGCCCCTGCGATAAAGACCATAAGCCAGGAAAAGATAAGTACGACGATCGTACGGATTGCCGTGGCGACATTGGAATCTGTTTTTTTAATTCCGCATTTTGCCAGTATTGAGGTCAGTCCCGCAAACAGGGCTGACAAAAACGCAAAAAGAATCCACATTAATTTTACCTCCCGACGGCTCCTTTTTTAAGAAAATATGCTTTGCCCTCCGTAACAGAGTGCAAAGCATATCAGAAAGTCGTACACTAAGCTTTTGTATCAATGTTATTTGATCGTGAAAGTCTTGAGATTTGTGATGGTAGGTGCTGCTTCTACCCAGGCTGTACCGTCAAACCAGATTTCCTGACCGTTTTCCTTGTAGTAAACATAAGCAACCGTATAATCTTCATGCTCTGTCTTGGTCGCATCCGTGTCAATCACACCAACTACCAGTGCTTCACATTTCGGCACATCTGCTGTATTCAGAATGCTTGTCTTATGTGCATCATTGGTAATGTCACCAATGGCCTGGTTCTTACCATACATGCTTGACATCTCTGTTTGTGCAGCAGTGTAGCAGCTCCTTGCGTTCAAAACGATCTGCTGTCCCTTTGCGCGGTCAATGTAACCTAACAGTGCCGGTACCAGAATTGCTGCCAGAATTGACAGAATGACCAGTACCACAATCAGTTCCACCAGTGTAAAACCTTTGTTATCCATTTTCTTTGTTTTCTTTGCGTTCTTCCACATAATTATGTCCTCCTAAGTAGTTTATTGATTCTTCAGATTGTATGCGGATCTTCCTTCAGGGTGCTCCGCCATGCCGGTACAAATGTATACTCCCCTTCCGGCCTCCTTTCTTACTATATCGGCATGTTGTAAAAATATATTTAGTCATAATATGCAACTCGCAACAATTCTTCTACTGTTGTGGTTCCATCCTTTACTAACTCCATTGCGCTCTGTTTCAGGGTGCTCATCCCCTGTTCCGTAACGGCATACTGTTTGATTTCTTCCACCGACGCACCGGATGTAATCATATGCCGGACATTTTTGTCTACCATTAAAATCTCATGAATGGAAACTCTGCCCTTATAGCCCGTGTTATTGCAGTGCCTGCAGCCCTTGGGATGCTTTACCTGAGGAAGTCTCTCACCGGCAATGGCTGCTTCCTCATCCGTCATGGGACCCCATTCTCCGCACATGGGGCAGACCTTACGTACCAGACGCTGTGCCACGATACCGACTAAGGAGCTGGCTATCATGTAGGGTTCTATCCCCATGTCCACCAGACGGACCACGCTTGATGCCGCATCATTGGTATGCAGGGTGGAAAGCACCAGATGTCCGGTGATTGCCGCACGGATGGAAATGGAAGCAGTCTCCGCATCACGGGTCTCTCCTACCATGATGATATCCGGATCCTGTCTGAGCAAAGCCCTGAGCCCTACTTCAAAGGTGAGTCCCGCCACATTATTTACCTGCATCTGGTTAAGCTTGGCCACATTCTTTTCCACGGGATCCTCGATGGTGGAAATGTTCACGCTTCTCTTGGAAAGCTCTTCCAGGATCATATAAAGCGTTGTAGATTTACCGGAACCGGTAGGACCGGTCAGATAAATAATTCCATTTGGCGACTGTAACATTCTGCGGACCAGTTCATAGTTTCGTTCCGTCATGCCAAAGGTACCCATGTGATCAATACTGGATGCGGAAGCCAAGAGTCGCAGTACCGCTTTTTCCCCAAATACCGTAGGAATCAGGGAAACACGTACATTCAGGTTCACACCCTCAATATTGATACGAAAATGCCCGTCCTGAGGAACCCGGCGCTCTGCAATATCCAGATCACCCAGGATTTTGATTCGGGCAATCAGTGAGTTATGGATATTTTTCTGTAATGTCATAAAGTCCGCAATAACGCCGTCCAGTCGCATACGGACAGTAGTCTGGTTTTCAAAAGGTTCGATATGGATATCGGATGCATTGGAATTGTATGCCCTGACCAGAATGTTGTTGAAGAGGTTGATAATAGGCGTGTCATCATCCCCGTCCTCAATACTGATCTCCACATTTTCCACTGTCTGCGTGCTGCTTGCGGAAGCTTTCTGTGCTGCCAGTCTGGCAGACACTTCCGAGTAATAGTACTGAATCGACTTTTCCAGAGGTGCCTGTTCACAAAGCACGATCTGGAGTTCCATTCCTACGACCTGCCTGATATCTTCTATGCCGTAGAAGTTGAGCGGATCATTGACAAGCAGCCACAAAACGCCGTCCACTATCTTATATCCCAGCATGCAGTATTTTTCAGCCATCATTTTGGGAATCAGTTCTACGGCCTTCACATCTACCGTTACATCCGATATGTTGACAAATTCCAGATTTAAGCGGCTTGCAAGTGCCTCCAGCATCTGTTTTTCCGTGATAAATCCCAGGGCAATCAGGGCACCGCCCAGACGTACGCCTTTGTTCTCTTTCTGATAGGCAATGGCCTGATTGACCTGTTCATCTGTAATATAGCCTAATTCCTGAAGTACTTCACCGATTCGAATATTTTTACTGTTTCTTATTTCCATTCCTGTTCCTCACACATATAAAGATTGATGGTCATGGTCAGCGTATTCTCCATATCCACGTCATAGGTTCCATCCTCATGATACAGGATACTGCGCTGCTCATCCCAGCTGTAGCTGCAAAGGTGCATTTTCTGGTCCGTAACGGACAGATCATCGATCAGGCGCTCCAGATCCTCCCTGTCACCGCCCACACGCATGGTAACCTCCACCGCATAGATGCCTGTGGAAATATCATCTGTAAAGCTAAACGCAGTTTCTCCGGCGTTCTCATCCAAAGTCTGGTCAGAAGTGTTCATGGCGGCATTCATCTCTTCCGATACTGCTTTTTCAGAATACTGATAAGGCTCTACCACCGCCTCCCCTTCCGGCATGTTGATGTTAAGATCATAGGCATACAGCCGGTAATCCAGGATCAGTCCGGTCATATATTTGTCCACCTGGTCACTGGTCATAACCGGATAGAAGGTCTCTTTTAACGCAGCCATCTCTTCCTCTACTTTTTCATTATCCGTCTCAAGAAGGGATACCTGTGCGATCTTGATCTCATTCATTTCCTGTCTGGCCTGTGCATCCTTGATCTGTCCATTATAGGCAATGATATTTTTCACCATGGGCAGTACCCCCCAATAGCCTCCTGCCACCAGGATCACAAAAACTGCCAGACCCGAGATCAGTTTTTTATCTTTTTCCGTCATTTGCATCTGCATACTTAACACCCCCTATCTTCCTGCTGCTTCTGCCAGCGTACAGGTCACATGGATATCCCAGCTTAGCGTTGTATCATTGAACGCATAGCCTGTATAATCCACCTGACTGAAAATATCCTGCTCCAGCAGACGGCTGATGAAACGGTTAATATCATCCACGGATTCGGAAGACGCTTTCATTTCAATGGTGCCTTCTGCCGCATCAAAGGAATGGAAAGTCACCCTGGCATATCCATCCGCGCAATCCTCAATCTTTTTTCGGATGTGACTGTCACCGACAGGATAGGTACGGATATTTTCATCAATATCGGAAATGGCGTCGTACTGGGCATTCAGATAGGCGTTTCTGCCGGACAGCATATCATATGCTGCGACCCCGCTTATCACTTCCGGGCTCTCATTAAAATCATTGATGCGGTCTAACGCTGCCTTTTTTACAAGCATTACTGTCGCTGCAGTGATAAGCAGAACAACCATAACCGCAAGAGAAATCACAATCGGTTTCAGATTGATGCCAAGCTTCTCTTTCTTTGTTTCTTTCTTTTTGGCCTTTGCGGAATAAAGGGTCAGGAAATTCAGGTATTTATCTGTGGAAGCCAGGCCGCTGGCAGGTCTTAAGCATTTCTGGATATTCACCCAGCCGGAAGCAGACAGGGTGGAAGCTTCAAACAGTTCTACCCGGGTCATGATTCCCATTTGTTCAATGGATTTCTGATACAGCGGCAGGTTTTCCTTCTGGATACCGGCAAGAACAATACATTCCATCCGCTGTTCGATCTGATTTGCCTGCATGAACTGCGTCAGGCGGCTGACGGAACGGGCTACATCCGCAGCATATTCCTCGGTCTCCGGTTCATGGAAACAGCGCGTACTGTTAAAATAATAGAAGCTTCCGTCAATCCAGAGAATCGTGGTCAGAATATTGCTGTCTGCGATAATTACGGAAAAATTCCTATGTACCCTGCCGATAGTCATGCCTGTGAGGCCAATCAGACTGCTTTCACCGGACAGAATGCTCTTTATCTGTATGCCGGCTGCCTGAAAGATTTCCAGATATTCCCGGATGAAATCAGGTTCAATGCTTTCCACATACACCCTTTTCATTTTTCCGGTACCCGCTCCCAACGGCAGGTAGCTGTAGAGACAGTTATCTCCTCGGTTCATATCCGCAAATTCACGCTCGATGAATTCATAGGACTTCTTCATTTTCATGGCAGGCATTTCAATGGTCTTTCCCACGAACTTACTGCTGTTTACCACCAGTGTCACGTCCTTCGTGGGCAGCTTATTCATTCTGAAAAATTCCTTCATGAATTCCGCAAACGCTTCCGTATCCATTACGATGCCATTGATAATACTGCCTTCCGGCGCCTGTGCTTCAAAGCTTTGCTCAATGCGGATCTTTGCTTTCCCCGGACTGCCGGTTACGACCTGTACCTGCTGATTGGACAGATATACTATTGTACTCATTTTATTTACCGCCTTTACTTAAAGTATCATTAATAAGAATTCATAATATTCTGGTAAGATCCATAAATGGGCTGGATGACCGCAATCATGATAAAACCTACTACCACTGCCATCACTACAATCATCACCGGCTCCAAGTAGGAGACCAGCTTGTTCAGCGCCATATCCGAATCAAATTCCATCTGTTTGGCTACGGATAACAGCATGTGATCCAGCGTACCCGTTTCTTCTCCGACTGAAACGGAAGAAGAAAGCTTTTTGGTAAAACCGTCCACCTTGGAAATGGCATCGCTTAAATTGTTACCATTGCGGACATCTGCGATCACCTTCTCAAACTGGCTTTCGATATAGGTGTTGCCGATCGTGTCCTTGGCAATCTGCAGACAGCTCATAATGGATACGCCGGCAGAGTACAGACTGGATAAGGTTCTTGCAAAACGTGCCGTGTAAATGACCTTCCGCAATTTTCCGATTATGGGCAGATGCAATTCCAACTTGTCCTTCATGAAGCGAACCTTCGGTATGGCAAAAATCAGTTTCAGCACCAGAAATGCAACAGCACCTGCTATAATCAGTACATACCACCTGTGTTTGATAAAATTGCTGATACCCAGCAGCACCGTAGTGGCAAACGGCAGGGAATCCATCTGGTCAAACAGTTCTTTAAACTGTGGAATCACAAAGCCCATGATGACTGCCACCACAACTACAATCAGAACGCAGAGAATCTTCGGATACGTCATAGAGCTTTTTACTTTCTGATTCAGCCGGTATTCTTTATCATAATGCTCCGAAAGCTGGCCTGCGACCCGGTCTAAGTCACCGCTGGATTCCGAGCTTTTAATCATATTGATAAACAACGGCGGGAAAAAATCTCCCTCTGCTTCCAGTGCTTCTGAGAAAGAAGTACCTGCCCGGACCTGTTTTAAAACATCCGCATACACTTCCCGGTCTTTTTCTTTGATGGATTCATCCTCTGAGATGATTTTCAAGGCTTTTACCAAAGTCACACCGGAAGCAATCAGTTCACTGATGTTTCTTGCAAATTCCGACAAGGCATTGGATTTTATCCGTTTTAATTTTTTTGCATTGTTCTGGGGCCTGGCGCTTATTAAAAATTTATGTTCCGCCTTCAGTTTCTCATGCAGTTCCTGCTCATCCGCTGCCGGAAGCACGCCTGTGATTTTCCTGCCGTTTTCATCCTGTGCCTGATACTTATAATAAATCACGGATCTTCCTCCTTATTTTTTGTCAGTATAATCAAATATCGTTGTCAGATACTCTACTTTCCACCCGTCACCTTCCGCATCGGAACGGTAAATCACCCGGTATCGGTCGGTTTCGTATATCAGATATAAAATCTCATGTTCCCCGGGGTTATAAGAACGAATCTCGATCCGTCCCTTATGATCCACGATATCCGCTACCTGTTTTTCCACATTGGCAGACAGACCATCCTGTTTTGAAGGATCATAAACAGACTTTCCCAATCCGTAATATTCTATATTTAACATATCCAGTGCAAGCTTTACATTCTTGGCTTCCCGAAGTGCAAGTCTGGCTTCCGTAGTCACATAAAAGTATGTAAATGCTACAGCACCGGATAACAACGCTACCACTATTACAATCACAAATATTCTGATTTTATTCTGCCTTATCCTTTTCAGTTCCTTTTTCTGGCTCTCTTCCATTTGCCGCCTCCGCACATCTGCGTTACTTAAAATCAATCTTATCCACATTGATACACTTCAGATAATAAGTGCTTTCATAGTCCCCGTATCTTTCACTGTGAAGGACCATCACCATCTTCATTACGTTGTCCGGATATCCGCTTCCCGGACTTTCAAAACGCAGGCTTTTCACTACATATCCCATATAGGCCTTGGCATCAAACCGCCAGTCCACAGCCTCATACTTAATGGATCCCTCCGTTACGGCATCGTAGTGGATCGTCAGATAGTTGCCGCCCTGCGAGCCGTCAGCAAGTATCTGGGGAGACGCTGTAATGGTAACATTACTGCCCGTCGCATCAATAAACTTTAGCTGATCGATTCCGCTGCCGTCTGACGTAACGGCAGGTGTCATTGCAGAAGAAGCCCCTTCAATCTGCCCCACAATCTTATTCGATATCATTTCGGACACCTGCAGTCCGTGGGCATTGCCGCCAGCCGCATAGTAAATCCCGATCACATAACTGATAATTCTCGTGGCAGCTACCATAAAAAGTGCAATCAGTGCAAAGGTAACGATCATTTCCGTCAGTGTCATACCTGCATTATTCAGTTTTTTTCTTAACCTTTGCGTTTTTCTTTTCACTGATGTCCCCTTCTTTTTCAGGTTTCGTTCTATTCTCCCTGTGCCGCAGCAGATTTTATAAAATATACAGTCACCTGCAGACTTTCTTCTTCCACGCCATCCAGCACCATTGTGCTGTCAAGTTTATAAAGATCTGCAGAAAGAGCAATCGGCGATGTGTCACCCGGTGTACCTGCATCCGGTATCAGAGATACCGTCACACTCTCCGGTGTCAGCGTCTCCGTAACGTTCTTTGCATATACTGCCTGCTGTAAATGCTCTCCGGCATTCTTAAGATCCACGGCGTTATAATAGATGTCGGTAGAGGAGGCAATGATGCCGCTGAACATGCCGAGTAAGAGCACAAGAATCGTAAATCCCATCAGCACCTCCACCATTGTCATACCGCGGTTATTAAATTTATTTCTCATGGATGTGATCCTTTCTGCCATAAAGCCTGTCCTTAAAAAACGACATTGGGAAATGTGGTCTCAATCTCATAATACTGGGTATCCCGGTCTGTGCCCTCCCCGCGCGTACAGCGGATTACGGCTTTTATGGAATAACCGGTGCTACTTTCGCCTTCTGCTGCAGCGGCTTTTGCATTACCACCGGAAACCGGATCCCCGTTCAGATCATGGTCCTGGTCATCATTGTCGTCTCCTCCGTCATCGCCGCCATCATCATCAGCTATGTTGACACTATAGGTAAGACTGATACTGACCCGGTAATCCCCCGTTCCTCCCTGTGTATCAAGATGTAACGGAAGCCTGCCCTCTTCAATCCAGTTTCCGCTTTGTATCTGCTGCTTCAGATACAAAGACAGTTCGGAGGACGGGTTTTGTAATTCTGCTTTCAGGGTCTCTTCGCAGCTTTGTGCCAACAGCTTGCACTGCACCCTTGTAGTCTGTCTGGAGGTCTGTGCGAACAGGGAATAGGTAAGTAAAAGAAGGGACAGGCAGAATACCAGCACCACGGCACTGACAATCAGAACCATCAGCATAGCTGCACCTTTATTATCCAGAGCTTTTGACTTCTTTTTCATCTGC
>JBJFCA010000111.1:0-3533 GCA_051888725.1 Lachnospiraceae bacterium | reverse complement strand
GTTAACTTGCCGGCATAGGGAGTTTTTACATGCGGTTCCTCACTGTAGGTGGCATAAATCTTTTCTACGGACGTGATGAAGTTGCCGATGTCATTCACAATCCAGCCTGCCATACGTAAGGGATTGTTGAGCATCCACAGATAACCGTTCACCACAACGAGATCCCCTAAGGAGATTTCTCCCCGGATAACCATGTAACCGCCGTAGAGCATCAGAATAATATTCAGGGAATAGGCCAGTACCTCAAAAATGGGGACATACTTTTTCCAGATGCCTGATGCGGCAATCTGTGCATCCCGGAAAGCATCGTTTTCTTTTTTAAACTTTTCAATTTCGTAGTCTTCCTTGGAAAAAGCGCGGACTACCCTGTTGCCGCTGACATTTTCCTGCACAAAGGCATTTAGGGAAGAAAAACAGTCGCGGTTTCTCTTGAAAGCGGGCTTTACCTCCTTTGACTGCATGTAGGTACAGAGTGCGGTAAAGGGAAGGACAATGAGCATGGAAAGCGCTAACTCAATATTTACGGTAAAGATCATAATGAGTGCAAATACGAACATCAGAACATTTTCTAAGGTATTGTAAATGACGTAAGCCACAAAATGTCTGATGGCATCCATATCGCCTGTCTGGCGGCTCATAAGGTCACCGGTACGCTTTTTATTATAGAAAGCAAAATCTTCCTGCAGCAGTTTGCGGTAGACTTTGTCACGCATATCATAGAGAACGCCCTGGGAAGCGGTCTCAAACACAAGCTGATAGTAAAAGCGTAAGCCGCTGCGGATGATTACGACAAGCAGCATCAGCCCCACGAGGGGAAGCAGCAGCCTGTACTGGCCGTCTGCGATGACATCATCCACAATCATACCTGAAATATAAGGGTTTATGATATTCAGTGCAGTGATTAAGATGGTCAGAATGATTCCCAGTATGAGATTTTTTCGATATTTTTTCAGGAAAGAATAAAACCATTTCATAGGTGTCATAACATTCATCCTCCCATGGCAGATAAAATATATGTTAAATCTTAACATGGGCTAAGAAAAAGGAAATGGACTATCTTGTTCCTTTCCTGTATCTTTTTGCAAAAAACCTTTTACATTTCTCTGCACAGATTGTAAAATAAGAAGATGAGAACAGGGGGCAGAGATGATGGAACTTGATAACTTTAATCCGACCTTTCTTTTTACCTGGAAGGGAAAGCGTGATGAGGATGAAAAAAGGTATCACAGTCATGATTTTCTGGAGATTGCGTTTATGATGTCAGGCTCCGGATATTACCGGATTGACGGCAGTATTGTTCCTGTGGAAGAAGGGGATGTGCTGATTTTAAATCCCGGTGTGATGCACCAGGGGCTTTTAAAAGATAAACAGACTGCCGTGACGGAATTTTTTGTGGGGATTTCAGATTTTCATATTAAGGGCATGCCGGAAAATCAGTTTCCGCTTCCGGAGGGCTCTCCGATTGTGCATGCGACGGGGGAACTGCAGACAAAGCTTTTTAAGCTCTGTGCTTCCATGGAAGCAGAGAACAGTGTCTGCTGGGAAGGCCGCTATTATATGATGAAAGCCTATATGATGCAGATGGTGCTGCTTTTGTTAAAAAGCCAGATGAAGCCAAGGGAAATTAAAACCGGTTATGCATTTGAGTCCATCAACAGGAAATATGTAGTAGAACAGATTGTGGGATATTTCGAAGATCATTATGCGGAAAAGATTTCGCTGGATACCATTGCGGAAAATATGTACTTAAGCCCTTTTTATATTTCCAAAATCTTTAAAAGTGAAACAGGGGAAGCACCCATCCGACACCTGATCAACATTCGTCTGCAGAAGGCTCTCGAGCTTTTGCAGCAGGAAGGCTGTTCCAATATCAAGGAAGTTGCCTGTCAGGTAGGGTATGATGATGCCTATCATTTCAGTAAATTATTTAAGAAACATTTCGGATTTCCGCCTTCAGAGGCAAAAAAACAATTACAGGGATAGATGGAGGATAAAGTATGCGTTATTTTTTTACGGGAAAAATTGAGAAGAAAGAAAATGGATTTGTCATTCAGATTCCGTTTAATGTATGGGAAGTATGTAAGCTGAGAGACGAAATTCATGCTGATATGGTATTGGATAACGAAATCATTGCCTGCAAGCTTCTGCCCAAGGAAAAAGGAAACTATGAGATCCATATTGAAAATAAGGATGCCATAAAAGCGGATATTTCCAGACCGCATCAGATGCTTCTGCATATCAGCGGCAGTATCATTGAGGTATCCCCCGACAGTCCGTACAGCTTTGAACATCCCATCAGAAAGATCGACAGCATGCAGGTGATCCTGCAGCCTGAGGACGGACTCTGCGGTCAGACCTGTGTGGCAATGCTGGCCGGTGTTACGATTGCAGATGTCATACGCGTCATGGATTGCAGAGAATGGCAGGCCACCATGGGAATGGTGATTTCCGCTTTAAACTACTACGGTATCGATCATAAAGACGTGATTACTTATACCGAGGGCGAGGACTGTGTTCTTCCCAAGTGCTGTATCTTAATGGAGAGAATGGGCAGGTACTGCCACTACCTGGTATATTTTGACGGTAAGTACTATGATTCCAATTTAGGGGTACTGGAAGAGTATGACAAGAGTAAACTGTTAGGTTATCTGGAAATCAAATGTGAATAAGGAAAAGAAAGCCTTTTAAACTTCTGTCTGTGCAGGCAATGCAGGACAGAAGTTTTTTTATGCCTTAAATTGCCAATTATAAAATAAATATTAAATCATCTTTCAGAGCCAAAAATAAGATAATAAAAGAAAAGAAGAGAAAAAACGAGATAAACAGCATTAATTGAAAGCAGAATGGCTGTGCATACGGTTGCAAAGGAATGCATATAAAACTAATATATGCTTTAGCAATTAGCACTCATGAACATTGAGTGCTAACAATACTGACAAAGATTTAAGGAGGCATTCATTATGAAATTAGCACCACTTGGCGACAGAGTTGTTTTGAAACAGTTAGTAGCAGAAGAAACTACCAAATCAGGTATTGTTCTTCCGGGACAGAGCAAAGAAAAGCCCCAGCAGGCAGAAGTCATTGCAGTAGGTCCCGGCGGTGTGGTAGACGGAAAAGAAATCAAGATGGAAGTAAAGGTAGGAGATCAGGTTATCTATTCCAAATATGCCGGTACCGAAGTGAAGATTGAAGAAGAGGAATACATCATTGTAAAACAGAATGATATCCTTGCAATCATTCAGTAAAGACACAAAAAGTAAAAAAAGAAAGAATAATCGGAGGCGTTTAATTATGGCAAAAGAAATTAAATACGGCGCAGATGCCCGTGCAGCATTAGGAAAAGGCGTGGATCAGTTAGCTGATACCGTCAGAGTAACACTTGGACCCAAAGGAAGAAACGTTGTACTGGATAAATCATTCGGTGCTCCCTTAATTACCAATGACGGTGTGACCATCGCAAAGGAAATTGAACTGGAAGATCCGTTTGAAAACATGGGCGCACAGCTTGTGAAGGAAGTAGCAACCAAGACCAA
>JBJFCA010000110.1:0-16770 GCA_051888725.1 Lachnospiraceae bacterium | reverse complement strand
CCAATCTGATTATTGATGATACACCGGGTATCAGTATCGGTGAACTTCGAAGCAAGTGCAGAAAGTACAAATTGGAACATAATTTGTCTATGATTATTATTGACTATCTGCAGTTAATGTCGGGAAGCGGCAGGGGAAGTGACAGCAGACAACAGGAAATATCCGACATTTCCAGATCACTCAAGGCAATTGCCAGGGAGTTAAATGTACCGGTACTGGCCTTATCACAGTTGTCCCGTGCAGTGGAGCAGCGGCCTGATCACAGACCCATGCTTTCAGATTTACGTGAATCCGGTGCTATTGAGCAGGATGCAGATGTGGTAATGTTTATCTACAGGGATGACTATTATCATCACGACACTGAAAAAAAAGATGTGGCAGAGATTATAATTGCCAAACAGAGAAACGGTCCCATCGGTACCATTGAACTGGCATGGCTGCCCAATTACACGAAATTCGCAAATATGGAAAAATAATGGAACATTACAGAAGAGAACAAGGGAAATCCCCCTGTTCTCTTTTTTTCGCTTCCATTTCGGAAAAGTATCAGCCACATAAATCCGAAACGGACTTATTTAACAGGAAATTGCGACACAAAAAAAGTAAAGGAGAGACAAAATGGAACAGACAATTTTAATTTCAGATGCAGCCAAAAAGGTAAATGTTGAGGCACATGTACTGAGGTACTGGGAAGAGGAACTGGACCTGCCCATCAAAAGAAACGAATTGGGGCACCGGTATTATACGGAAGAGGATGTGAAGATTTTTCAGGAAATCAGAGAATTAAAAGAGAGGGGACTGCAGTTGAAGGCAATCAGATTAATCTTAAAAAACGGGAAGCTGGACAGGCTTACCAATGAAGTGAAGACTCCGTCGGAGGTGTCTGAAAAGAGGACAGTGGATACAACAGCGCAGGAAAGTGTGGGTGGAGATGTGGTACCCTTATCACCGGCGGAAGTGGAATGCAGAGAGGAAAAGGCAGCACGCCTGCAGTGGCTTTTAAAACAATTATTCCGTGAGGTGCTGCAGGAGAACAATGAAGCAGTCTGCCAGGAAATGAAGGAAAGTATTCTGAAAGAAATGGATTACCAGTTTCGTATGCAGGAGGAACGTGAAGAGGAGCGGCATTCAAAACGCCTGCAGGCTGATGAGGAGCACTTTAAGCGGATTGATGAACTGTTGCGAAAAAAAAGGGGAATTCTAAAAAATAAAGAAATCCCCAAAAAGTCATGACAGTACTTATGACATCTCCAAAAGCAGTTCATCAATGTAGTCACTCCAGTCATAATTATGCAGATTTTTCATAATGGATGCCCGAATCTGGGTGGCACTCATGGTTTCCAGACGGGGAATGCCATCCATAGGGATGAAATGCTCAGGATAAGAGGAAACCAGAGGAGAAGAAGCTATAATATTCTTCACATCTTCATGATTTCTGGAAAAGACCAGAAAACGGTAGGAAGAGATAAAGGCAATGGCATGCTGCCAGGAATATAATTCCGGCAGTTTGTCAGAACCGCATACATAATAACAGTTTTCCTGTAAAACACCATGCTTTTCCGAAAGGTAGGACATAGTATCAAAGGTGTAGCCGCTTACTGCTCCGGAGATTTCACAGGAATCACACAGAAAACCAAAATGGGGAAGTACGGCTTCCAAAAGAGTGAGCCGTTGTTCTTCTGTCAGGATCTGCACTTCCTCCATGCCTTTCCAGCTTTTGATGAAATCATCACGGGAAGGCACGTAGACTACAATCGTATCTTCTCCTAATTTTTCTTTTGCCAGCTTTCCCATTGCAATGTGAGCCTTGGTAATGGGATTAAAGGTGCCGGTAATCACTGCCATATTTCGCATTGTGTACTACTCCTTTTAATTCTCTTCCTTTATGTTGTGCAGAAGACTCATCTTTAATTCATAATAATCAGGCGTCATATCCAGGTAGTGTTTGTGTGGGTTTTCAAAACGCTGCTCCTCGGGCCAGATTTCTGTTGCTAATTGTAATTTTACATATTCCCGTATTTCTTTCAGGCTTTTGGGCGGTTGCACACGTCGGCCATTTTGAATGACAGGCTGTTTCAGCTTTTTTACGCTGAAGTTTACAAAGGAACGGTTTTTCCAGGGCTGTTCCGGGTCTACATAGCGAAAAGGAGCATCTGTGCGGATCTCTTCATCGTAGGAGGCAATCAGATCAGCCATGGCATGTCCTTCTTCATCATAAACGCGATAGACTTCTTTCAATCCGGGATTGGTGATTTTTTCCACCGCTTCAGATATTTTGATCCGGGGTTCATATTTACCGTTGCGATATACGGCGGAAATCTTGTAGACTGCACCGAAAACAGGATCTGACTTGGCAGTTATGAGACGTTCTCCTACCCCAAAGCTGTTGATACAGCCACCCTGGTCAAGGATAGAGGTAATGGTGTATTCGTCAAGACTGTTGGAAACTACGATTTTGGCATCCGTAAAGCCGGCCTGATCCAGCATTTTCCTTGCTTTTTTAGACAGGTACGCCAGATCTCCGCTGTCCAGACGAATTCCGTAGGAGGTCAGCGGTATATGGTTTTCCTGCATTTCACGGAATACTTTTATGGCATTGGGAACGCCGGATTTGATGACGTCATACGTATCCACCAGCAGAATGCAGTTGTCAGGATAGACGGCTGCATATTTTCGGAATGCCGTCAATTCATCCTGATAGTACATCACGTAACTGTGTGCCATTGTACCGCCTACAGGGATGCCAAACTGTTTACCGGCAAGCACTGTTGCAGTACCGGCAGCCCCGCCGATATAGGCAGCTCTGGCACCGTACACGGCAGCATCCATATTGTGGGCACGTCTTGCGCCAAAGTCTGATACGGCACGTCCATCAGCGGCTTTGACAATACGCTGGGTCTTCGTGGCAATCAGGCTTTGATGGTTGATCTGGGCAAGGACTGCCGTTTCAATCAGCTGGGCATCAATAAGAGGTGCTATGACTGTCAGTATGGGCTCTCCAGGGTACATGATGGTACCTTCGGGAAAAGCATAGATATCGCCTTTGAAATGAAAATTTCTTAAATAGGAAAGAAAGTCATCGCTGAAAAGATGCAGCGATGCAAAATAGGCAATATCATCTTCATCAAAATGTAAATCTTCAATATACTCAATAATCTGCTCCAGACCGGCAAAAATAGCGAAACCGCCCTGGTCCGGATTCTTTCGGTAAAAAACATCAAATACAACTTTGGCTTCTTCGTCCTGTTCTGTGAAGTAGCAGTTTGCCATAGTCATTTCATACAGATCCATCATCATGGAAATATTCCGTTTGTCGAATTGACTCATAGATTACAATACTCCTTTCATATAGACCCATTTTATTCAGAAACACAAATTTGACAGCTTTCCATCGTTTTTAATGCGGCATCATGTGTTTGTGGCGTTACACCGGCGCAGCAGGCTGCATCTACAAAAATGGGTACCTCGGGAAGAAAGGCTTTGATCAGCAATGCGTTGGATATGACGCAAATATCCGTGCAGACACCGATCAGGGTAATGGAGGAAATAGGGTGCTCTGCATGCTCTTTCACTAATGTTTCTGCCAGCTTTGTGCTGCCAAAGGTTTCCTTCAAAAATATACGGGAAGGATTTTGAGCCTGCGGAAGATTTGCAATTTCCGGAATGAGATTCCATCCGTCCGTGTCCTGTATACAGTGAGGAACGGGAAGCTTTTTCCCTTCCTGCGTTTCCATATAGTTATCTTTGTGTGTATCTTTGGTAAAAAGAACAGTACCGGTAAACTGTGTGATCTTCTGCACAACAGAAGGTACGATGGCTGCAGCCTCCCTGCTTCCCAGTGCACCTGTCACAAAATCATTTTGCATATCTACTACAATTAAATAGGAGTGTTCCATAGTATCTGATATCCTCTCTGCAGATAAGGTGTTATAAAAAAACAGGCAACCCTCAGGTTACCTGTTTTCTTTTGTTTTGTTTATGCTTCAGCAATAGCACCAACGGGGCAGCATCCTGCGCAGGAACCGCAGCTGATGCAGGTGTTGGGATCGATTTCCATCTTGCCGTCACCCATGCTGATTGCGCCAACGGGGCACTGTGACTCACAAGCGCCACAAGCTACACAAGTATCATTAATTGCAAATGCCATAATATATATCCTCCTTTAGTTGTATATTAGAACCATCATCATCCATATTTTAATATAAAATCCTTATAAATACAAGGACTTTTATACATTCTCTGCCCTTCTTCGTTTAATGCCGTTAAGAACGACCTGTTTCTTTTCAACTGCCTTGCTGCGGTCCATGGGAGGGATGCCGTGAAGCTTGTATGGAATCCCTAAGGATTCGTATTTTTTCTCACCCATGGTATGATAGGGCAGTACGTCCAGGGCTTTCAGATTTTTGAATTGACCGATAAAATAGCCGAGCCTGTCCAGATAGACATCATCATCCGTAATACCGGGCACTACCACGTGACGGATCCACATATCCACGTTTTTTTCATCGAGGTATTTACAGAAGTCCAGGATGTTTTCATTTGGCTGACCGGTCAGCTCCAAATGCTTTTCCGGATCAATATGCTTAATATCCAGCATGACAAGATTGGTCAGGGGCATCAGTCTGTCAAATTTCTCAAGCAGAGCAGTATTTTTTCTGTTAAATGCAATACCGCTGCTGTCGATACAGGTATGAATGTTTTTCTTTTTGGCGAGCGTAAACAAATCGATCAAAAAGTCGATCTGCATCAGAGGCTCTCCGCCTGTAACGGTAATCCCACCGGTTCTGTAAAAACCGGCATTTCGTTCGTAGTTTGCTATAATTTCAGAAGGTTCCATCATAGTACCGCCGGTCATGGGCCAGGTATCCGGGTTGTGGCAATAAGCGCATCTCATGGGACAACCCTGAACGAATACCACATAACGGATGCCGGGACCGTCTACCGTACCGAAACTTTCCAAAGAATGAATTCTGCCTTGCATAGATTACTTTACCTTTCTGACTTTTTGAAAAAACCCCCGATAGCTTTTGTTATCGGGGGTTCCTTGTTTCAATTATCTTTAGCAGTTAACCTTAGATAGCTTCATGGAATGTACGAGAGATAACATCTGCCTGCTGTTCCGGTGTTAACTTAATGAAGTTAACAGCGTATCCGGATACACGGATTGTCAGCTGGGGATAGTTCTCAGGATGCTTCTGCGCATCTAATAAGGTGTCTCTGTTTAATACATTTACGTTGATGTGATGTCCGCCCTTTGTTGCGTATCCATCAAGTAAGGAAACAAGGTTGTTAACTTGAGCTTCATTTACTGCCATAATTTTATCCTCCTATTCTTTTATTTGTCGCTGTCTTTGCGACCACTATAATCATCAAGTCCCTGATGAAGTGTGGGAACACTGCATGCAAGCGGAGTCCGGGAACAATCCGTACAGCCCATTGTCTGTACTTCTTTGGATTTCTTTTCATTTGCATCAAAGTCAACATTTACATGTCCGACTCCGTTTGCAACGCCCTGATCCAGCATGTTTATCAGATCATCAATCATAGATTTCTCGTCCATGGTGTTCCTCCTGTTCCAATGAACCGGATGCCGGAGCATCCGGTATCATGCTACTTTAATTATTTGTTCAGATCCAGTTCAATATCACCGGAGAAGATCTGATCTTCCTTACCCAGTGCACCGGGAATGATGGTGAAGGTATTGGAGATACCATCCTGTGCATCATTGAACGGAAGCTTGGATACAGAAGACAGGGATGCGATAGCACCGTGAGTATCACGACCATGCATCGGGTTAGCACCGGGTGCGAAAGGCTGGCCTTTTCTACGTCCGTCAGGTGTATTACCGGTAGCCTTACCATAAGTAACGTTAGAGGTAATGGTCAGGATGGAAGTAGTAGGAATACCGTTTCTGTAGGTGTGATGTCTTCTGATAGCTGTCATGAATTTGTGTACAACTTCCTGTGCGATGGAGTCTACACGGTCATCATCGTTACCGTATTTAGGGAAGTCACCTGTGGTCTTGAAGTCAACAATGATGCCGTCTTCGTCACGGATAGGCTCAACCTTTGCATACTTGATAGCGGACAGGGAGTCAGCTACGATGGAAAGACCTGCAACACCGGTTGCAAAGTAACGCTTTACATCTCTGTCATGAAGTGCCATTTCAGCTCTTTCATAGCAGTATTTATCATGCATGTAGTGAATGATGTTCAGAGTATTTACATATACATCTGCCTGCCACTCCAGCATATCGGTGAACTTGCTCATAACGTCATCGTAATCAAGAACGTCACCGGTAACAGGACGATACTTAGGACCAACCTGTTTCTTGGTAACTTCATCAACACCGCCGTTCAATGCGTATAACAGACATTTTGCTACGTTTGCACGGGCACCGAAGAACTGCATTTCCTTACCGATAACCATGGAGGATACGCAGCATGCGATACCATAGTCATCACCGTGTGTTACTCTCATCAGGTCATCGTTCTCATACTGGATGGAAGATGTGGTGATGGAGATCTTTGCACAGTACTTCTTCCAGCTTTCAGGAAGTCTGGTAGACCAGAGTACTGTTAAGTTGGGTTCGGGTGAAGAACCAAGGTTTTCAAGAGTATGCAGGAAACGGAAGCTCATCTTGGTAACCATATGTCTGCCGTCTACACCGACACCACCGAGGGATTCGGTTACCCATACAGGGTCACCGGCGAAGATCTGGTTGTATTCCGGTGTACGAGCGAATTTTACGCAACGTAACTTCATGATGAAGTGGTCAACGAATTCCTGAATCTGCTCTTCTGTGAAAGTACCGTTTGCAAGGTCTCTCTGTGCATAGCAGTCAAGGAAGGTGGAAGTACGTCCAAGGGACATTGCAGCACCGTTCTGCTCTTTTACGGAGCACAGGTAACCGAAGTAGGTCCACTGGATAGCTTCCTGTACGTTTGAAGCAGGTTTGGAAATATCACAGCCGTAAGAAGCAGCCATTTCCTTCATCAGCTTCAGAGCGGTCATCTGCTCGGAAAGCTCTTCACGAAGACGGATTACGTCGTCGGTCATAACACGTCCGGTGGAATCCTTCTGTGCCTGCTTGTCCTCTAACAGTCTGTCAATACCGTACAGAGCAACACGTCTGTAGTCACCAATGATACGGCCACGGCCATAAGCATCGGGAAGACCTGTAATGATGTGGGATGAACGGCATGCTCTCATTTCCTGATTGTATGCATCGAAGCATCCTGCGTTATGTGTTTTTCTGTGAACGGTGAAGAATTCGCTGATTTCGGGATCTACTTCGTAGCCGTTGTCAGCACATGCCTTTTCTGCCATTCTGATACCGCCGTAAGGCTGCAGAGAACGCTTGAAAGGCTTATCTGTCTGGAAACCAACGATGGTTTCTTTGCTCTTGTCAAGGTATCCGGGACCGTGGGAAGTAATGGTAGAAACAACCTTGGTGTCCATATCCAGAACGCCGCCTGCTTCTCTTTCTTTCTTCTGAAGGTCAAGTACCTGTGCCCATAAGTCTTTTGTGTTCTGTGTAGGTCCGGCTAAGAAAGACTCATCTCCGTCATACGGAGTGTAGTTTCTCTGGATGAAATCACGTACGTTGATTTCTTTATCCCATTTGCCGGCTACAAAATCATGCCATTCTTCTCTCATTATGAAATGCCTCCTATTTATAAAATGGTTTTCAATTTCTATGCTTACATTATATGAAAAACGTGTATACACGTCAAGCAAAGCAGTGTACTTTTTTGCGTACAAATGCCTATTTTTTCAATATTATTTAAAAAAATACAAAAAAATTCAAATCCAATCGGCAGGCAGGAATGACTTGTCAACTTTTAGGGAAAGTATTATACTAATACGCAGCAAAGGAGGTAGAAAAATGGAAAATATAACCAAGGATATGACAATCGGTGAAATTTTAAGACAGGCTCCCCAGGTTGCTCCCATTCTTTTGGAAGCAGGCATGCATTGCCTGGGATGTCCTTCCGCACAGGGAGAGAGTTTGGAAGAAGCTGCTATGGTTCACGGCATGGATATTGATGCACTGATGGAACAGATTGCAGCACTGTAATCTGAATATAACGGACAATAAAAAATCCGCCTGCCTTTTCTTTGGAAAAAGCAGACGGTTTTTTATTGCATAAAGAACAGCTTTATGAATTTTTGTTCTGATATGCGCCGTACAGATACAGTCCCGGTAAAATGAGACCGATAATCAGACTGAAGATGTTAAAATTCTTCGGATAGCTGATAAGGGTCAGTACGCTGGAGAGTATGCAGCAGCCTGCCACGATACCGCCCCATAACATGCATACATTTGCTTTTGCACCGTCGTTGCAGTACTTAACGCCATTAATTCCGGCAATCAGTTCGGATACTGCACCTACGACACTGATCAGCAGGGAAAGCCACAGGAATACCAGAGCCACGGGACCTACCAGCAGGCTGAGAGCAGCCATACCGATCAGGGATAAAATACACCCGATGATGCCGAACGCAGCGAAAACGATCATAATGATACCTGTTACTTTTAACATTGTTGCACCTTTCATCTTCCTACCTCCTAAGAAAATATGTATTTGTTTACAGGTACATGATAACAGATATATTCGGATATTTCCACAAAAAATTTAACAGGAATTTGTCAATTTAGAATGATATGTGCAAAAATGTGTAAAAAAACGGGCATCCTTTCGAACACCCGTTTCCGCTTATATTGATTCTGATTTAAGAAAGCTGTGCAAGCTTCTGCAGTGCACCGTACGGAATGACGCAGGTGTAATGCTCGCTAAGATAAGAGAGGCTTGCAGGCATGCATTTTTTGGGAATTCCATATTCGGAAAGAATGTTGCATACACAGTTAAACTCATGGGGATCATCGGAAGATCCCTTTACCATTAACAGGTAAACATTCTCAGATTCATCTTTGTACAAGGAGTTATTGCCGACAAAATGGTTTCCTACCACGCCTGCAATTTTTATGATATCGTGCAGGGATTCAAATACAAAAATCCGTGCCAGCTCGGAAACCTCAACAGGTTTTTCTGCATCTTTTTCTTTTTTTACGAATTCGGCTGCCTGGGAGAGCTTATCACCGGCTGCCTTACGGCTTGCATGCAGTTTCTTAAATAAATCAAGCACATCATCGGTATCTTCCAGGGCATCTTGGACGGTTTCTTCGTCGGTCTCCTCATCATGGACGGAAGGAGCAAATTTGGCAAAACGCGTATCCAGTTCTTCCGGATCTTCTACCTTCGTGATGATAAGGACTATGCAATCCGCATTGAGCGGGATTGCTTCTATCATAAGCGGAATGTCTTCTGCTTCAAAGCCACATTCAAAAGAAGCCTGCTGCATCATGTCACGGAAGAGATTTTTTGCTTTTTCCGTGCCATAAGCAAGTTCACTGATTTTTAATTCGCGGTCCGCCAGATCTTCTCTGGTCAGGGTACAGCGAATCTGGTTTTCATTCACTTTTTCAATTTTCATGCTATCACATCCTTACTGTTAAGATATGCACTCATACCTGTGGGTGACTGAAACTCCTGATAAATCTGATTACCTGTATATTATACTTTTCAGGGATTTTAGTCAATAGAAGCGGGGCAGAGTTTAGGCTTTTTTAATGATTTTATTTTATTTCATGCTTGCAAAATGGCAGTACATTGCATATAATATGCTTTAAGATGTCTCCGGAAGTTAAGTACGGAGAGGAGGCACGTTCGTACAACACATTTTATTTATTTTCATCTGTTTTTTTCTTAAGACCGAAGCGATGGGTTTCTTCGCATTCACGGTCGTTTGAATTCTGATCCGCAGTCTCTTAATAGTATGCGGATGTCTTACAGGCTTATGTGCCTGTTTTCGATTCAATAATTTCCATTTTTAGAAATTTGTTTTTCTCGTTTTAATTCAATTTTACAGGTTTTTTGTACGTTCGGAGGCATCCTGCCAAAATGCTGCGAAATTGTATCACGAACTTCTTATGGGAGCAGCATCATTACGGATAAAGGAGGGGAAAAATTGTATAGGGAAACTGCGCAGGAAATGACGGCTGCACTGTATCAGGTACAGGAGAAAGGTGTTTCTTTGTACCTGGAGGGAAAGCCTGCCGATCCAATGACGATAGCGTATCACTGCGTATGTGAAGAAGAGACTTACATGGCCGATTATGTTTTAGACGATGCCGGAATATTGCGGGAACTGCGATACGACAGAATTACGGATTGTTAAAAATGCTGTTTATATCGGCGCGGTGTAAAGTCAGGCCATGTCAGTATGTGCCATAAAGAAAAGACGGCTGTAATGCGGGAATGCCTCCTGACTGCTGCCGTCTTTTTTTGACGTTTTTTACGGTTTTGTCAAATTTCATAATGACGGGGAAGAAAGAGTTTGCTATAATGAAAAACATGATTGGAGGTAAATTTCATGAAGAAAGCAATACCCGTTCTCGTTGCCATTGTTTTAATTCTGATTATCGGTGGGGTGGCCTTTGGAAACGAAATTATTGAAAGATACAGTTATTCCCATGAAAAAGCAGATTTGTATGAATATTTTCATATTATAAAGGAAAGCGACACGGCAGTGATTCTGCAGAATGACATTCTGGAGCAGAAGGCGGTGATGCGCGGCGGCATCTGTTATATGGATTACAGAACCGTACAGGAGATCTTGAACAGCCGCTTTTATATTGACAGGAATGAAGGCCTTTTATTGTATACGACGCCAACGGAAGTAATAAACGTTCATCAGGATGCATCGGATTATACAGTAAACGGTGTCAGCAGTCCGGTTGATTACAGTATTTTTTACGCAGAGAGTGTAAACGGAGAGACCGTATATTATATTGCACTTGATTTTGTGAAAAAATATACCAATTTCTCTTATGAGCTGTTCACAGAACCCAACCGCGTGCAGATTTATACACAGTGGGACGAAGAAGAAACAGCAGAGGCCAAAACCGCCACGGATATAAGAACATTAGGCGGCGTCAAAAGCCCGATCCTGAAACATGTGGAAGAAGGAGAGAAGCTTGTCGTTTTAGAGAAAATGGAGACCTGGTGCAAGGTGAAGTCAGAGGACGGTATTATAGGTTATGTGGAAAATAAAAAGCTGACCGATGAAAAAAGTGAGAGCAGGACGCCCGTTACGGATTATGCAGAACCGGAGTATTCCTCTCTCACAAAGGATACCAAAATCTGTCTGGGCTGGCATGCGGTATATGGTACTGCCGGTAACGGCACTTTTCAGGATGTCACAAAGAATGCTTCGGGCCTGACGGTGATCGCCCCTACCTGGTTCAGTGTATCGGACGAAAACGGATCGCTTCGAAGCTTTGCCGAGAGCTCCTATGTGGAACAGGCTCATGCGAAGGGCCTTGAGGTATGGGGCGTGGTAGATGACTTTAACTATACGGATGCAGCCGGCAACCATACGGATGTGGCGAAGGTACTTTCCGCTACGACCACCCGAACAGCCCTGATCGATAATATTATGAACGAAGCTGCTTCCTGCGGCATGGACGGCGTCAATATTGATTTTGAAAAGGTGATGGATGAGGCAGCCGGTGAAGATTTTGTGCAGTTTTTACGGGAACTCTCCATCCGATGCAGACAGGCGGGACTGGTACTTTCGGTGGATAATTATGTGCCGTATCATTTTAATACCCGGTACAATCTGGCAGAGCAGGGCGTTGTGGCCGATTATGTGATTATTATGGCATATGATGAACACTGGGCCGGCAGCGAAGAGGCAGGCTCTGTTTCTTCCATTGAATATGTCCGCTACGCCATAGAAAAGACAGGCGAGTATGTACCGGGAGAAAAAATTGTAACAGCACTTCCTTTTTATACCAGACTTTGGAAAACAGAAGGCACCACACTGACCAGCGAAGCTTATGCCATGACCGGTGTAAACAGCCTGCTTGACACCTATCACATGGAAGCATGGTGGGATGATGAAACGGGACAGAATTATGCGGAGGCAACTGTCGGGGATGCGTTTTACCAGATCTGGATCGAGGATCTGCAGTCCTTAAATGTGAAACTTACGGTGATGAAAAACTATGAGCTTGGCGGCGTGGCTGCCTGGCGGCTGGGGTATGAACCTGCCGAAGCCTGGGACCTTATAAAGATTTACCTGGAACAGTAATACAGGGTATAATAGGACACTTTCCGGCATAAATTTTTGGTAAAGTATCGGGAAATCAAAAGTTTATGAAACAGAATAAAAAACAGGGATTTCTTGCAGCGGCAGTATTTATGCTGACTGCCATGGGCATCTTATTTCATATCTCTCCCATACAGCCCGTCACCGCACCTGCTGCTGCCAGTGACTCCGTTACGGTGGTGATTGATGCAGGCCACGGCGGGATTGATCCGGGGAAGATCGGTATTAACGGCACACCCGAGAAGGATCTGAATTTAAGTATTGCAAGGAAGGTAAAAGCGTATCTTACGGCAGAGGATATCACGGTCGTTATGACGAGAGATACGGAGGATGGGCTGTATGATGCGAATGCAACCAATAAAAAGGTGCAGGACATGAAAAGGCGCATTGCCCTGATTGAGGAGACTGCCCCGGCGCTTACGGTGAGCATCCATCAGAACAGCTATCCGGAAGAATATGTTCACGGGGCACAGGTTTTTTATTACAGTGACAGCAGGGAAGGACAGCTCCTTGCGGAAAAAATACAGACCAGGCTGATTAGTGGCGTGGATCCCGAGAATAAAAGACAAATTAAGGAAAACAGCAGTTATTACCTTTTAAAAAAGACAAAAACACCCATTGTGATTGTGGAATGCGGATTTTTGTCGAACCGGGCAGAGGCACAGAAGCTCTGCAGCGAGGAATACCAGGATGAAATAGCCTGGGAGATCTGTACCGGCATTCTGCAGTATCTGCATGATCGGAACAGGTAAGAAAGGACTTAAGAAATGGAAACAAAGTGGATCACTTGTATGGAAGAAGATGACAAGGGCTGTCTTGCTGAAGCCGGCAGAATCTTAAAATCCGGCGGACTGGTGGCTTTTCCCACGGAAACCGTGTACGGACTTGGCGGAGATGCCTTAAATCCGGATTCTTCCAGAAAGATCTATGCAGCAAAAGGAAGACCTTCGGACAATCCGCTGATTGTGCATATCTGCCGGTTTGAGGATATTTACCGGATCGTATCAGACGCTCCTGAATGTGTCCCCATGTTAAAAAATGCGAAAAAACTGGCAGATGCTTTCTGGCCGGGACCCCTCACCATGATTTTGCCGAAGTCCGGGGAAGTTCCTTTTGCCACTACGGGTGGACTGGAAACGGTAGCTATACGTTTCCCGTCCCACAAGACTGCACAGGCGTTAATTGACTGCGGCGGTGGGTATATTGCCGCCCCCAGTGCCAATACATCCGGCAGGCCGAGCCCTTCCAGGGCAAGTCATGTATATGAAGATCTGGCAGGAAAAATAGATATGATTATTGACGGCGGAGAGGTGGCAATAGGACTCGAGTCCACGATTGTAGACCTGACCGTGAATCCTCCGCAGATCCTGCGCCCCGGCTACGTGACGGAGCAGATGCTTCAGAGGGTTCTGGGAAAAGTGGATACAGACGTTACGATTCTGAGTGATAAAAGCGGACAGGCTCCCAAGGCGCCCGGCATGAAATACCGGCATTATGCACCGAAAGGACAGCTTACCATTGTGTCGGGCAATAAGGACAGGGTTGTGGAGTATATTAACAAAGCGACAAAAGAAGCCGGGCTAAACGGTTTCAGGACCGGCGTCATTGCAACGGAGGAAACGAAGCAGTGCTACATGGCAGATGTGGTGAAGTGTGCCGGCAGCAGGGAGGATGAACTGTCGGTGGCAAAGCATTTATATAGCATACTCAGGGAATTTGATGAAGAGGGAACCGAAGTGATGTTTTCGGAAAGCTTTGCCTGTACCGGAATCGGACAGGCAGTGATGAACAGACTGCTCAAGGCAGCGGGCCATCATGTGGTAGAAGTATAAATTAAAAAATAGATTGTAATCTATGAAGGAGGAAGAAAAATGATAGCACTTGGATGTGACCATGGCGGTTATGATTTAAAACAGACAGTTATCGCTTATCTTGAAGAGAAGGGAATTGCTTACAGGGATTTCGGATGCATGGATAAGAACTCCTGCGATTATCCTGTATTTGGCAGGGCGGCTGCAGAGGCTGTTGCTTCCGGCGAGTGTGAAAAAGGAATTGTAATCTGTACTACCGGTATCGGTATTTCCATTGTAGCCAACAAAGTGAAGGGTATCCGTTGTGCACTCTGCCACGATTGTTTTTCCGCAAAGGCAACCAGACTGCACAATGATGCCAATATGCTGGCAATGGGAGCCGGTGTCATCGGCCCCAATCTTGCGAGGGAAATCGTGGATGTTTTTCTGAATACGCCGTTTTCCAACGAAGAAAGGCACAATCGCAGAATTGCACTTATTGAAAAACTGTGATATACTCGCATCAGGAAATTGTGTAGTTTTCAGAAACACGTAAATCATCACACAGGAAAAACGGAGGCAGAAAAATGGCAAAAGTCGTAGTAATGGATCATCCCCTGATTCAGCATAAAATTGGCTATATCAGAAGAAAGGAAACCGGCACGAAGGACTTCAGACAGACAATCAGTGAAATTGCGATGCTGATCTGTTATGAAGCAACCCGCGATCTTAAGCTTACGGATGTACAGATTGAAACACCGATTTGTGAGACTACGGTGAAGGAATTAAAAGGAAAGAAGATGGCGATTGTTCCCATTCTGAGAGCAGGTTTAGGCATGGTGGACGGTGTACTGCAGCTGATTCCTGCAGCAAAGGTCGGACATATCGGTCTGTATCGTGACCCTGAGACATTAAATCCGGTTGAGTATTACTGCAAGCTTCCGGCAGACTGTGCGGAAAGAGAAGTATTTGTGGTAGATCCCATGCTTGCAACCGGTGGTTCTTCCGTTGCAGCCATTCAGATGCTTAAGGACAAGGGATGCAAAAAGATTCACTTTATGTGCATCATTGCAGCACCGGAAGGAGTAGCGAAAATGAAAGAGGTGCATCCGGATGTGGACATGTATATCGGCGCACTGGATGAGAAATTAAACGATCACGGATATATCGTACCCGGTTTAGGAGATGCGGGAGACAGAATCTTCGGCACCAAATAAGGGGAGAGTACTATGGTAAAAATGCGAAAGAGAGAAGATTATATCAATTGGGATGAGTATTTTATGGGAATTGCCCAGCTGTCCGGCATGAGATCCAAAGATCCTCATACACAGGTGGGGGCCTGTATCGTCAGCAGGGACAATAAAATCTTATCCATGGGGTACAACGGATTCCCTATAGGATGCTCAGATGATGAATTCCCGTGGGACAGGGAAGGTGCATATGCAGATACCAAATATCCCTATGTCACGCATGGCGAAATGAATGCCATTTTGAATTACCGCGGGGGTTCCCTGGAAAACACCAAGCTGTATGTCTCTCTCTTTCCCTGTAATGAGTGCGCCAAGGCAATCATTCAGGCAGGCATCAAAAAAATAGTTTATGACAGTGATAAGTACGCGCAGAGCGACTCCACACTTGCCTCCAAAAGAATGCTGACTGCGGCGGGCGTGGAACTGGAAGCGTACAGGCGCACCGGCAGGGAAATAGTTCTGAAGGTGTAATAACAGATCAAGGGTATTCAGAAAGGAGGTTACATGAAAAGAGCAATGAAAAAAAGAGGTAAAATTGCATTACTGATGGCAATTGTGCTGCTTGCATGCAATATTCCGGCCACTTCTCATGCAACCACCACACAGGATAAATTAGATGAAGCAATCAAAGATAAAAATAACATTAAGGACAAGCTGGATTCCAAGAATGATCATATTGATGATCTGAAGGATACGGAGGTCGGATTGCAATCGGATTTAAAGAGTCTGAATGCGCAGCTGACGGAAGTCAGCGAGAACCTGACCATGCTGGAAAAACAGATAGCGGAAAAGGAAGAAGCTATCAGGATCACGGGAGAAGAGATCAAAGAAGCCAAAGCTACGGAACAGTGGCAGTATGAATGCATGGTAAAACGGATACAGTATATGTATGAGGCCGGAGAAACGGATTATCTGGATATGCTTTTTTCCGCTGAAAGCTTCAGCGATCTTATCAGCTACAGTGATTATTTTACGGCCATTGCGGAATATGATGAAAACATGATGGCGGAATATGAAGCCACCAGAAAACAGATCGAGGAAGAGGAAGCAAGACTTTTACAGGAAAAACAGGACCTGGATGAGCTGAAGCTTTCAGCCGAAGCGGAGAAGAGTAAAGTTTCCGGCTTGATCAGCAAGACCAGCAGTGATATCGAGAAATACGGTGACAAGATAGCAAAGGCGGAGGAAGAAGCAAAGGCTTACGAAGAAGAACTCCGGAAAAAAGAAGAAGATATTGAAACCTTAAAGAAGATCATTGAACAGGAAATAGCATTGTCTGCAGCCGCAGCCCAGGCCACCTGGAGAGACATATCAGAAGTTACTTTTGCGGATGGAGACAAAAAGCTATTGGCCAATATTATATATTGTGAAGCCGGCGCAGAACCTTATGCGGGCAAACTGGCGGTGGGAGCTGTGGTAATTAACAGAGTTTTAAGCTCCAAGTATCCGGATACGGTGGTGGGCGTTATCTACCAGAAATCCCAGTTTTCACCGGTCAGAAGCGGAAGACTGGAACTGGCACTTGCAGCGGATAAAGCCAATGCGGATTGTTA
>JBJFCA010000109.1:0-3549 GCA_051888725.1 Lachnospiraceae bacterium | reverse complement strand
GGTATTTTTCCCTTTACTGCCCTGCGGTTTTGCCTTTGGCTTTTGCTTCAAGGTAACGCACCTCCTTCTTCATTTTCTCCTGTTCCTCTAACTGATTGTAGAGATTTTCTGATTTATAGGGGCGTATTCCCGGTGTCAGGAATTTCTGCCTTATCATGAAGTACAGAATCTTTTCTGCCGGAAAACCGTCCTTTTCATACATTGCCAGAAAGAAAAACGGCAGCATGACAGCCACCATGATTAGTGCGGATGCCTGTGTCCCGATGATATCTTTGGTAAAGATATAAAAAGGAATCCCAACCGCACCTGCCGCACCAAAACAGATGAGCTGACGTTTTGTCAGATTCATTGCCACCTTTGTCTTGATACCGCTTAAATTCTTCGGCACTGCGACTGATATTGCCATAAACAGCCTCCTTCCTGATATAACGCTGCTTTAATGTGCATTAAAAATAGATTTGCTAAGGGAACCTGTCTTAAATAAGCTGAAGCACAGGATAACGGTATATGCTGCCACCGACCACAAAGCCGTGTGAAGATTGCCTGCAACTGCAACACTGGATACCAGCACCGCATAGATTGCCACACATACCATGATGAAAAATCCCTGAAATGCCAAAGCACAAAGTCCCTTAATATAGTTACTTCCGATGCCGCCCCATTCCCGGTTGCTGAGTGTTGCAAACGGAACCGGAGCCACTGAAACATAAAGGTATATTTCAATCATTCGCCCATATAGCATGACGGTGATTAGCAGGGAAATGATTTTCATACATAAGCTGACAATCATGGTCTCTATTCCAAGTCCTATCAGTTCGCCTATCCCCATGGTGGAGAGCTGGCTGTTGAACATGGACTGTAATGTACTCGTCACATCAAGTGTCGTGGAGCCTGTAATGACTCCTGCCGCACTTGTGACGATATGGTTTCCCACGTCAAAAATTGCCATGGTAATGTCAGAGGTATAGCTGACAAGCAATACTGCAATACATGCTTTCACAAGATAACGGAAGAAAAACTCGCTTCCCATCTCATGCATGTTGTTCTTATCCATTACCATGGTAATCAGCTCATAGCAGAGAATCGCACTGATGATCATCCCCGCTATGGGCACCATGACTGTATCTGACAGGTTGTCTATCATGGAAAAAATACCTGCGTTCCAAGAGCTGGGTGTCTACCCAACCTCTCCGGCGATTGTTCCTACTTTCGTATTCACGTCGGTAAACATCGTTTCGAGATTGTCCAGCACCCATCCTTGCAGCATTTCCTTTATAAATTCAGTGATTTTGTCAATGATTGCCCCCATGAATTATGAGAACAGCGTTGAAAGCTGTGGGATCACCGTCTGTGCTACGATAATGATACCGCCTCCGGACATGAGCTGTTTGATACCCTGCGACTTTGCACCGGGATTATCATTACCATAGCCCTCCAGGAGATTGATGACTCCCCACACGCCTACACCTGCTCCGATTGCGGTTACTACCGTCTTTAATCCTGTTACTGCTGTTGTAAAAAATGACATTTTAATAATCCTCCTTGTTTTCCGAAGGAAAATGCGAGTCCTCTGACGAGCAGAGGATTTTCCCTCGTTCTTTCTCTTAATTTTTTCAAAAAGAAAGAGTTTTGAGATGTATCAGCATACACAACAAAACTCTTTTTGCTTCTGGACACAATGTCCAGAGGTTAATGGTTCCATATTCAGTTGTAAGTTCTGCACTTTAGGACATTCTGTCCAAAAGTCGCTATTTAGTTGTATCGCCCTCAACTTCTCCACAATCAAAGGCATCATCTACCTCTGTGTCCGGTGTGACTTTCATGTGATGCAGATGCTTCACATAGTCCTCAATGTCAAAGGCATTTTTCGGGTCAAAATCGGACAGCTCTTTGTACCGCTTGTGCTTTGTTATATCAAACTTATCTGAGAAAAAAGGTCTCACACCCCTAAGCTGCATGATACATTTTCCGCCATCCATGACCGCTATCTCATCCTGACTCATAAGCTCTTTTCCGGTCTTTTGGTAATTCAGACCGTAGGACTGGCTCGTACCTCTTGTATCCGAGGTATTATAAAGGTCAATCGTCTCTTTACCCAATACTTCTGCCAACTCTTTTAACGTGGTCTTTTCCTTTCCTCCAAGGAATAAGGTGGTATCACAGTTGCCCTCTATAGTGTCTGCATTGTCCTTATAAATCGCCTTGAGCTGGGATTTTGACTGCAAAATAATAGAAGCTGATATTTCACGGCTACGGATTGTAGCGATCAGCTTCTCAAACTGTGGAATCTGCCCGATGTTCGCAAACTCATCAAGGAGCATACGCACATGAACCGGGAGCCTTCCGTTATATACATCATCTGCTTTATCACAAAGCAGGTTAAAGAGCTGTGAATACATGATTGATACCACAAAATTAAATGTGGCATCCGTATCGGAAATAATAACGAATAATGCCGTCTTTTCCTCTCCCAGAGTATCAAGCTCCAGCTCGTCATATTCCATAAGGTCACGCAGCTCCTTAATATCAAATGGTGCTAACCTCGCACCGCAGCTAATCAAAATTGATTTTGCTGTCTTTCCGGCAGCAAGTTTGTACTTCTTGTACTGCCTTACTGCAAAATGATTGGGTTTTTCTGCTTCCAGCTCCTCAAACAATAGGTCCACGGCATTTTTGAAGTTCTCATCGTCCTCTCTGGCTTCGCTGGCATCAATCATATCAATCAGCATTGCGAAATTCTGCTCCTCTTCCGGAGCTTCATACCAGATATAAGCGATAAGAGCCGTGTAATAGAGCTTTTCAGCCTTGACCCAGAAGTCCTCACCGGATTGCTGTCCCTCTCCTTTGGTGTTGACTATAATCGTGTTTACAAGTTTCAAAATATCCTTTTCGCTCCGAATGTAGGCGAAAGGATTGTAATGCATGGATTTAGCAAAGTTTATGGTATTCAAAACTTTTATCTTGTACTTGCCCTTCTTTAACATCTTTCCGCACTCGACCAGTACCGTTCCTTTCGGATCAGTGACAACATAAGACGAGTGCATCTGCATCAGGTTCGGCTTCACAAAAAAGCGAGTCTTACCGGAACCGGAACCACCGATAACAAGAATATTTTTGTTTCTTGCATACTTCGGCTCTTTCGGTCTGCCGGACATCATCAGCCGTTCCGTCTGTGTCAGAAGGACATTATTTTCAAACACAGAGTCCATATATGGCTCTATGTCCTTGGCATTTCCCCACCTTGCGGAACCGTATTCTACGCCTTGCCGAAACTTCTTGGCATTCTTGGCTTTGTAATACACCACAAGTCGGAGTGCTATGCCGCCTGCTACACCAATTAGTAAATCCCTTGGGTGGAAGCTGGGCAAAGGATTGACAAACAGCTTATCAAAGCGGTTCATGACTGCCATCATCTTATCGGAAGCATTTGTCCCCTCCGATACTCTCCACAGCCATGCAACCTTGTCACAGAAATACCCAACAAAGATATAGGGCAAATTCAAAAGCACCAGCTTCTTGGTATCCATACCACCTGCTTTTGCTTTCAGA